>JAMCUH010000001.1 GCA_023379435.1 Thermoplasmatota archaeon
GCCTTCAACAGTTCCTTCCTTGCCAAAACCTTTTGCGCATACATTTTTGCACCAACCTGAGTGAACAGCTCCATAGCGCTGTTCAGTGATTTATCGGATTTATTCAGGTTTCCGCCTCCATGATACACATCTGCCAGCAGCAGGAGATCACGGCCAGCAAAGAATCTGAATCCGAGTTCTTTCCATATGGCTACAGAACGGGATAATTTGTCTTCAGCTTCGTCAAATCTATTTTCCTTCATGTCTATGACGGCTCCTGCCCGGTAATGAAGAGCAGAAAGCCATTTTTGCTTTAGAGATGAACACATCTCACCCAGCGAATTATAACGCCCGCGTGCCTCCTCAAGCTTACCGAGCCTTGCGAAGACTTCTGAAGACGTGGAAAAGATAAAAGCCCTGGGCAATATAGTCTCCATAGTAAACGGCTTATCCCTATATATGGCTTCTGCCCTTTCAAGCGAGGTTATGAAATCATCATCTGCTTCTGTATCTATATAATAAAGGAGCTCGGGAATAATGTGAATCGACCTGAATTGCATTCCCTCGACGTTGGCAACGTAGGCAAGGCATTTTAGGAGTTCATCTCTATCCCCATTTGCGAGGTAATACCAGGAGAGAACACCATTCTTATAGGCGTTGAAGTGTTGTTCAGGCGATGTTCCCGTATTTGAAGCGATATCCTTCCTTGGAATGCTGTCCAGTTCTTGCTTCGCTTCATCGAACCCTTCCGAAAAGACCGAACAGAAATAAATTCTTTCGATCTTTATCGTAGTCGTATAGCTATGCCCACCTAAATGCTCCGAATCTTCAATGCCAGCATCGAAGGACTCCTTAGCCTGCTTGATATCCATCATAAGGCCAAAGTAAAAGTTCGCAAGAAAATCATAAGCGATAGATCTTAGCATTATAAGTCTAACATTCTTTTCATCAGAAAGGCTGGATATTGATTTTATAATATCTTTGAAGCCTTGAACAATGACCTTTATGTCCGCTTCCGAATTTATGTCGCTGATTGTGAGCCTTACGAATTTTGCCCAGAAGATTATGGACTTATCGGAAAAGTTATCCAGCTTGTCTTTGTTTTCTTCAGCGATCTTCTTTAGAATCTCTGAAATTTTCTTTGCTTCATTGATATCGCCTATAACCTGGATAAAATTAACATAGGTAAGTAAGAAATGGAACTTGGCCTCAAAAGTTTCGTTTGTGTCCTTGATCGCTTCAACCTCCCTGTATATGTCCTGTGACTCTTTTGGATCATACTGAACACGAATTCTGGCTGCTTCAATGAATTGCCTATCGTCCCCTATTTCCCTAAACAGATCCATCGCGGATCGGGCATTTTTATATGTATTGGCAGGATCAATACCAAACAGACTCATGGCGATCTTGAGGTGCATCTGTGCAGTCTCCCTCTTATTCTCCTCCGGATCTGTGAATGGGATGACAGACATTATATCAAGGCAATTTTCATAAGCTCTGGCCGCCCTGGACATCTCTGCCATGGAATAGAAGAGATCCGCCTCCATCTTTCTGTATTTAAGGGATTTGGGAAGATTTCCACCTTCCTGAAAATGCTCTGCAAGACTTGAAATTGTCAGGCCGTCGATGTTCTTTGCCGGGATACTCTCCTCCATGATCTCACCGACCCTTTCATGCATCCTCTTTCTGCGGATCATGCTGATATCTTCGTAAAGTATCTCCCTGACATGAGGATCGGTGAAATAGATCCTGACGGAACCAAATCCTCCTTTTCTCTCAGAAAGGAACTTCTTCTCTATGAGATCCTCCAGAAGGTTCAGGAACTTATCCTCATCACTTATTCCTGAAAGTTTCATCAGTGTCTCATAATCAAAATCCTGACCTATGACTGATGCTGTTCTTAACAGGTTCAGGTAATCCTCACTCAATCCTTCCAGCTTTGACCTCACTATGCTTCGCAATGATGTCGGAACCTTGAGCTCTGAAAGTGAGTCCCGATCCCATGTTCCGTCTTCCTTCTGGTATATCTGCCTCTTGTCAATAAGAAACCTGAGGGTTTCCTCCAGGAATAGGGGATTACCGTATGTCTTGCTGTAGATGAGATTCAGGAACTCGTCCGAAACATTATCGATGTTCTCGCCCAGATAATTTGAGATCAGGCGCCTCGTATTTTCCCTATCAAGATTTCCGATTTCTATTATATCAAGGGATCTTGCCCTGATTGCCTCCTCCATGGCCTTGAAAACATCCGAGGACTCGTCGAGTGGTTTTGAGGTTCCCATGAGAACAGTCCTCTGGGAGCTAACGGGTTCGTAATAATAGCTGAAGAAGTTCAGCGAATATGTATCCATGTAGTGAACGTCATCGAATGAGATGAAGAGCGGGTTTTCCTTTGACATGTTCTCAAGGAAGACGGATACCGCTTCATAGAATCTTGCCTTTTGCTGCTGTGGATCTAGACCTGTGAATTCAGGGACTTTTCCGAGTCGTGAGGAAATCTCAGGGACAATCTTCAGCATCTGATCTGCATAGTCTCCGCATATCTTGTAAATGAGTTGCGTTGGCTGAGAGGAAATATATTCACGGAAAATTTCAGATATGGCCTGGCCGGGGATACCGCTTTTGTTCTGGGCGCACCTTACTGATAACACGGTAAATCCCCTCATGGCTGCATACCCTCTGGCTTCTTCGAGTAATCTCGTCTTTCCTGAACCGGTCTGCCCTGAGACCATTACCATGGAGCCTGAACCTGACAGGGCAGTGTCTATTAAAGCCCTTATCTTCCTGATTTCATTCTCCATACCTACGAGAGGTCTCCTGTGATGGCCTGAAGAAGTAGTTGAGAACGAACCGGTAATTTTATTGCCAATTGTGTCTGTGTAACCGGTGAATAATTGCTCCTTGGGATATTTCAGGGATTTCAGGGTTGACAGTAATTCAGAAGCTGACTGGTATCTTTTGGACGGATCCTTTGACAGCAGCTTCATTATTATTGATTCTAGATCTTGCGGGAAATCATTTCTTATTCTCCTGATGGGAACAGGCATGTCATTTATGTGGCTGTATATCAGTTTGAGATTGTCCCTGGAAATAAATGGAGGCTGACCCGTTGCCATGTTATACATAACGCAACCCAGTGAGTATAAATCAGATCGGGCATCATTCTCCCTTCCAAGTGCGCTCTCCGGGGATATGAATGCAGGAGTGCCGACAATTGCACCGGCATGGGTCAGTTTCGGACTGTCAACAGATCTGGCAAGGCCGAAGTCCATGAGTTTCGGCACATTATCCTTAGAGATCATGATGTTCTCCGGTTTTATGTCACGGTGAAGTATGCCAAGTTTGTGAGCATATTCAAGAGCTTCTGCTATGGAAATGGATATCTGAACTATCTCGGAAGGAGAAAGCACTGATTTATCCTTTATAATATCATCCAGGCTTTTTCCGTCAACATATTCTATCACAAGGAACGGATGGTTTTCAACACTTCCTATATCGTAAACGGAAACTATGTTTGGATGACCCAACCTTGCAGTTGTCTGCGCTTCTCTGTTGAATCGTGATACGGTATCTTCATCCAGGGATGTTTTTATCATTTTAAGGGCAACAGTTCTGCCCAGCATCTTATCGGTGCACTTGAAAACTATTCCTTTTCCTCCCTCTCCAAGCTTCTTCACAACAATGTATCTACCATTGGAAAATGATTCCGGTCTTTCTTCACTCATTTCGCATTACTTCTTTCGAAATAATAGGATACGGCTAATTAAATTTTCGAACTCCCCGTAACGCTCGGGGAATTCTCTTTCATGCTCTATATATCATTTGATCACTCAGTTGCGCATCATCTATTTCTATCTTAGAATAATCCTTCAGTCAGGTGATTTCATCGCTGCATCCTTTCTTCTCTTCAAGGGGATCAAATGCCCATGGCGCGTATATCAATCAATTGAGTCATTAGATCTTTCGGACTCCAAATAAAATTGAAAGCTGTTAATGATGCGTATATTATTTGTCCAATATTGAAATAAATATTAATTACCATCATATATTTTATCTTACCATGAGGCAGGTCATAAAGGGAAAATATATCTTTGACGGAGAAAAGTTGCTGGATGATAAGGAAATTGCTGTTGAAGATGGCGTCATAATAGAAACTGGAAAAGGTCTAACGGGCGATAAAATTGTAGATCTGGGAGATTCCTTCATAATGCCCGGCATGACCGACGCACATATCCATCTCAGCGGCTATAGATCAGGCAACTTCTTTGCGGAGGGTTTAACTTTAGACAGCAGGGATCATCTGTTGATGGCTGTACCTTGGCTTAAGACACTCCTTGACACTGGTTTCACCTCTGTAAGGGACTGCGGCTGGGAAAACTCAATTTTCCTCAGGAATGCCGTGAATAATGGTGTAATAGTGGGTCCTGACATATCTGCAGCGGGGAAGGCATTAAGCCAGACATTTGGACATGGAGAGGCCGAGTTTTCACATACCGTTCCTGTCGATCTGATCGAACGCATGGGAGGGTTCGCGTGCTTATGCGACGGCGTTGATGAATGCATAAAAACAGCAAGAAAAGTCCTCAGAAGTGGATCTGATTTTATAAAGATAATCACCAGCGGAGGTGCGCTTTCCCAGAGAGACAACCCCAATCAGGAGCAGTTTACCCTGGAAGAGATAAGGAGTATAGTAAGGGAGGCCCAGAAGGCAGGAACCTATGTGGCTGCCCATGCACATGGCGACCGTGGTGCAAGGAACGCTGTTGAAGGTGGCGTAAAGACACTGGAGCATGGAACACTCGTTACAGGTGAAACCCTGAAGCTCATGGCAAAGAATGGCGTATCAATGACACCAACACTGACAATAATTGAACTCATAGCGAAATACGGTAAAGTATCCGGCCTGAGTGAGTGGGCAATTGAAAAGATAAAGGAAGTGAGGGAGGGAATTGAAAAGGTTCTTCCTGAAGCCATGAAGCTCGGCGTGAATATTCTCTGCGGTACAGACCTGCTCTATATCACTAGAAAAGAGCTTGACATTGGAAGAAACTGGATGGAGATGGTCCTCATGACAGAAATATGTGGACTGACAAATGAAGAGGCCTTGAGGACCTCAACCGGAAATATACACAAGATAGGGTTGAAACAGGGAATGATAGCGAAAGGCTTTCCAGCAAATATCATATCAATAGATGGAAATCCCATAGAGAACATAAAGGATCTTGGGAGGGTTAATAGTGTATTCAAGAGAGGCGTTCAGGTGAAATGACATAAATGAATGATGAAATGAAAAGAGAGCCTGATCAGCGTTTTTAATTCCTGAAAATTACTGCGCCTTCTCAACATCACACATACAAGGGAGCGTATAAATTTTCCTTCAGGTAAAGTCAGGGAAAATAGCATGGATTTAAAGGTACCTGGCTGGTTTCCCCTCTAACTGCCCTGAAGGTGATCATAGTTTCCGGAACATCATCTTCCCTTGAATTCAGGTTTCCTCTTCTGAAGCATTGCTGAAATTCCCTCTCTCAGATCTTCCGTGCCATAGAGAAGACCCATGGAAATGGCTTCCATTGTAAGGCCGTCATCAATTGATGTCTCAGCACCTTTGTAAAGCAGTGATTTGGCAACCGCAGCAGATGACGGTGAAACAAGCTTTGAAATGGAATCACAGAATTCCGCTACCTTTGCATCTATGTCAGATGACGGGAATGTTTCCATAACTATGCCGTATTCCTTTGCCTTGAGCCCGCTGATTCTCTCTCCGGTGAGCACGAGAAATGCTGCCCTTGAGAAACCTGCTATCCTGGGAAGACGCTGGCTTGCACCCCACCCGGGGACTAGACCGTTCCTGACCTCCGGCTGTCCCATTACCGCATCGGGTGTTGAAAACCTGATATCAGTGGCAAGTGACATCTCCATACCACCGCCGAGAACATAGCCTTTGAGAAGTGCAACAGTGATCTGGGGCATCTCCGTTATGGCCTTAAAAACCTTCTGGCCCCTTCTGGACAGCTGCATGAAATCCATGGGGCTGTTCACAAACTGTGAAAGATCGGCACCTGCTGAGAAGTTGTCGCCCTCTCCCCTGAAAATCACAACTCTGGCCTCCCTGTCCGATGCGATTTCTGAAATGACCGATTCAAGCTGGGATATGACATCGCCGCTGAGAAGGTTGAGCCTTCCGTTGGATATTGTCACTGTTGTCACATGACCTCTTCTGGAAACCCTGACAGCTTTTCCTGTCTCGGTGGATGATCCATCCCCGGGTGATGATTTCGCCTCAATGGCTGTTGCCTTGCCGGATATTATTTCCAGTAACTTACCATCTTTTATGCTTTTTGCAGGCTCAAAAACCGAAACACCAAAGGTTTTGCTGAGGCTTTCCAGTTTTTCCCTGATCTCCCTGTTCGTAAGGCCTTTTGCAACAGATATTGGACCAAAGGGCCTGTTTGTCCCAAGTTTCACGGCTGTTTCTATATCGTCAGGCGAGGCGATGCCTGCCTCCAGGATCTTAACAGCCTCGTTTACGTCAATTGCGAAGATATCAATGAGCTGCACGTTTGTTGCAGGACTGGCTTCAGGTATCTTTGCCTTCCCGTTTTCCCACACGTAGAATCCCTGACCGCTCTTCCTGCCAAGTTTCTTTTCTTCAAGCATTTTTCTGAAGCATCTGCATTTTGCATAGTCCTCCGACAGCTCCTTTGAATAGTAGTCCATGGAACTGACCACTGTATCGATTCCCACAAAATCCATAAGTTCGTACGGACCCATGGGGAGACCCTGGGCCCTTGCAAAAGCGTCAATGGATTCTGGAGTGGCCATATTCCTGTCAATGAGAAGGCAGAAGAAGAGGCCCTCAGGTGCAGATATTCTGTTCACAATGAAGCCTGGGGAATCCTTCAGCACTTTCACAGGTGTCTTTCCAACTTTTTTTGCAACTTCCACAAGGGTATCAAATGTATCGTCGTCGGTCAGGTCCCCTCTTACGACCTCGACAAGTTTCATGACCGCAGGGGGATTGAAAAAGTGCATTCCGGCAATCTTGCCTGGCCTAGATGAACCCTCCTGAAGCTGCGTTATCCTGATGTTTGATGTGTTGGATGCAATTATGCAGTGCGAATCGGCAATTGATTCCACCGTCCTTATTATGTTCCTCTTGATCTCCAGATCCTCAGGGACAGCCTCAACTATGAGGTCGACAGAATTCAGGCTTGCCCGAAGGTCTGTTGAGAAAGTCAGTGAACTCATTATGCTGTCATGATGCTCCTGGCCAACCTTACCGGATTTTATCAGCCTGTTTAGACTTTTATCGATCTCTTCCCTTGCCTTTAGAAGAGCTTCCGGAAAAACGTCATACACCGATACCGGAAACCCGGAAATTGCAAAGACTTCTGCAATTCCATGGCCCATTATACCGGCGCCTATAACACATATCTTTCCAACCCGCATTGGATCACTTCTTGAGAACTGATACGAGGGACTGCGCCAGCATTACATCCCCTGAAACCTTGATCTTTCCGGACATGAAGGCTGATATGGCATTTAATTTCCCTGTGAATACATCCGAGAGAACTTCATCCTGGCCGGATATGGTAACAGAAGGAGATGTGGACCCTTCTTGATTAACCGAAATCTTACCTCCGCTCACTTCCAGCCTGTAATCCTTCTGACCTGTCGGCCTAAAGAGTATCTGCTTCCCCTCCAGGTTTTCAATTGCTTCCTTTGGAATGCTTCCTTTTCCTATGATACCGTTCAAAACATCAAATGAACCCATGCATAGGCATCTATGCATCGGTTAAATTAATTTTCACTAAAATATTTCATTTGCTGGAAGTTCAATTGTGGTTATATGCCTCAAGGATGTATTCTGCAAATGCATCATCGGGCTGGGCACCAACGAACTGAACGTCGCCGTTTATCACTATATGCGGAACTGCTGATACTCCTGCTTCTTCTGCTTCCTTGTAGAATTCGGATGCCTCGATCATCTCACCTGTTATGTTCGAATTCAGGAGAGCGAATTTATGGGCCGTTCCAACAGCTTTTGGACAGTAAGGACATGTCGGTGTTACATAAACCTGTATCTTTATGGGTTTGTCTATCTTGGAAACTATTTCCATAGCCTTTGCAGAAAGGTCAGCCTCATCCTTTGACACATTTTTTATGTCCTCTATGAGCGAGCCAAATTCATACCCTGATGGAATTCCGTAGTACCTTATTCTTCCATCAACCTTTCCAGCCTTTGAAACAACTGTTGCAGGGTATTTGTCAATTCCGTAATTCTTGGCCACTTCCTTGTCATTATCCATATCATAAACCTTTACTTTGATATGCTCATTTATCTGACCAAGTTCCTCCGCAATTTCCTTTGTTTCCTTGCAGTACTTGCAATCTTCATTACTGGAAATAAAAATCACGAGTTCCACATCATTCTTCAAATTCTTCTGAAACTCTTCAGCCAGAAATTTCTTGTCTTCATCCCTTATCAGTGACATTGTTATCAATACATAATTTATCTTAATTATTTAAACTTTACTATACAACTTTGTTCACCATGATTCTTATAGGAACCATATTAATAAGGAAGATTGATTCACAACAATGACGGAAAAGCTCTACCTGTATGATTCCTACCTGAAAAGCATTGATTCTGTGTTGACAGGTAAGAACGGAAATGTTCTGACGTTTGACAGGACCATATTTTACCCAACCGGTGGCGGTCAGCCATCTGACAGGGGAAAAATATCATGCAACGGTAATTCCTATGAGATCACCGATGTCAGGAAGAACGGTGATGAGGTGGAGCATATTGTCTCCGGGATGCCTGATCTGGAGAATGGAGAAAAGGTTCACATGGAGATAGACTGGAATTCCAGGTACATGCACATGAGGTTTCACACTGCCATACACATAATAGACGCTGCCGTGAGGCGTATGAACAGACCTGGAATACTGATCACCGGAAGCCAGATTTACGATGACCACGCAAGGGTTGACTTTGACTTCGAGAGCTTCGATTCAGCCATGGCCTCTGAGATCATTGGTGAAGCCAACAGGATAGTTTCGAGCAATACAGATGTGAGGATAAGGGAAATTGGCAGAGATGAGGCTCTACAGATTCCTGAACTTGCAAGAACGGAGCCAGGAAAGAGACTGATACAGAGCCTTGAAAAAGTTAGGATAATTGAGATTGTAGGAGTTGATATGCAGGCCGACGGGGGGACGCATGTAGCGAAAACATCAGAGGTTGGGAAAATAATGCTCAGGAAGATTCAGAGCAAGGGAAGGAGAAACAAGAGGATGGAAATATACCTGGATTAAATATACCATTTAAATGATGAAAAGTCCGGTAGAAACGGCCATGCGTACCTTATATAATGATCAGAGATGGTGATTTATTGATCTCACTGGGTATAGAGGGGACTGCCCATACAATTTCATGCGGTATTGTGGACGAAAACAGGATTCTCTCAAACGTAAACGCAACATACAGACCGGAAACCGGCGGCATACATCCAAGAGCAGCCGCTGATCATCATTTCACCCATGTCCTGCAGGTCATAAAGGGTGCACTGAATGATTCCGGAGTTTCCATGCATGATGTGGATCTTGTGTGCTTCTCCAGGGGCCCGGGTCTGGGGCCATGTTTAAGGATTACTGCCACATCTGCAAGGGCCCTATCCCTGAAGTGGAACAAACCCCTGCTGGGAGTAAATCACCCCCTTGGTCATGTTGAGATCGGAAGAAAACTTTCAGGTGCCAAGGACCCGGTAATGCTTTATGTCTCTGGTGGAAACACGCAGGTCATAGCCCATAAAAACGGAAGGTACAGGGTATTCGGAGAAACCATGGACATAGGCCTCGGGAACATGATCGATAAATTTGCCAGGTCTCAGGGAATTCCTTTTCCAGGTGGACCGCAGATTGAGAAGCTCGCAAGGAAAGGTGTGAAGCTCCTGGAGCTTCCATATTCCGTCAGGGGAATGGACACATCGTTCTCCGGTATGCTGACTGCAAGCCTGAGATATATGGAAAAGGGCGAGAGCCTCGAGGATGTATCCTTCAGCATACAGGAAACGGCCTTTTCCATGATCGTTGAGGTTCTTGAACGGGCAATGTACCATCTTGACAAGGGCGAAATTCTCCTGGCCGGTGGAGTGGCAATGAATGAAAGGCTAAGGGAAATGGTCTCACATATGGCCATGGAAGCGGGCGTGAAGCATTACCTTACAGACAAGAAATACTGTATGGATAATGGGGCTATGATTGCCCAGGCCGGTCTCCTCATGTATGAAAGCGGACAGAGGCAGACTCTTGAGGATACCAGGATAGATCAGCGGTTCAGGATCGATGAAGTGGCTGTTCCATGGATAGCTGAAAGTGAGGGGAACAGCAGAAGTGACGTCGGTGCTGAGGCGTCGGTAGTACGCAGGACTTTCTTTGAAAGAGATGCCGTGGAAAAGATAAGAAAGGAAAAAAATTACAGAATTCCGGATCTGGATTTACTGATCCGTAGAGAGAGGGCAAGAAACGAATGCAAGAACATTCTATCTCTCAGGAGCCATGGCATAGGATCTCCAATGATATTTGCATTTTACCCGCATAATTTTTCCATAACAATGGAGAGGATTGATGGGGCCACGCTGAAGGAATACATCAGCGAAAACGGTGACCATAAGGATATCATCACGGATCTGGGTATAATGGTTAAAAAAATGCACGAGGCGGGCATATCGCATGGTGACCTGACGACAAGCAATATTATGGTTGGGAATGATCATTCACTTTTTCTCATAGATCCCAGCATGGGAAACAGAAATGCCACCGATGCGGAGATGGCTCATGATCTCTTCCTGCTGTTCGAATCCTTCTCGAGCGAACATTCACAGTATCCCGACCTCAAGGAATGTTTCCTTTCGGCATATTCAGGATCGGAAAAGTGTGATAACCTTCTGGATGAGTTAAAAAAAATAGAGGCGAGGAGGAGATACGTCTGATCTTTGTTACGCATAACAGGAATAAATTTGCTGAAATGGAGGAGATTTTCAGTAGAAATGGCATAAAACTTGCATGGGAGAATATTGAATATGATGAAATACAGGATGATACCACAGAGGCAATTTCAATGCGCAGCTGCATGGACCTGTCAGGGAAGGTAAGAACCCCATTTTTCCTTGAGGATACAGGACTTTACATAGAAGCACTGAACGGGTTCCCTGGCCCCTATTCCTCCTATGTGATACGAAAGATCGGATTGAGTGGAATTCTTTCTCTTCTCACAGGACAGAGGGGTGCTGAATTCAAAACGGTTATAACGCTTGACAGCGGATCTGAATATCTGCAGTTCACGGGTATCTTGAGGGGGAGCATATCCATGGAACCGAGGGGCTCTTCTGGATTTGGCTATGACCCCATATTTGTTCCTGAGGGCGCTGTGAAAACGCTTGCAGAAATGTCCCTTGAGGAGAAGAATGCAATTTCGCACCGTTCCATAGCCACCGGTAAACTCATCTCATATATTCTGAGCAGGGAATCAAAGGATAAATTTCAATGATGCAACTGTGTTTAACTTTTATAAGAGAATTACCATACGGTTAGAAGATGGAAAGAAGTATCAGGGATTACCAGCAGATCATTTACATAGTAATCAGTGCGGTTTCTTTGATATTTTTCATAATAAGTACCAACGATCTCCTCGTGCATAACAAGGCGATAATCCATGCCGGTCTCACCATATCAGTGGGAGGCTGGATATACTGGGTATTCACAGTAAGCCTTATTGCAAGCTTCGTGTTTCTGTATATGTTTTTCAAAACTGTCTCCAACCTGAGGAAATTTGCAAAGCTCATAAACAGCCCGAGCAAACAGACATTTGTGAAGAACCTTGTTGATCTGGAGAAACTCGCTCAATCCCTCGGTACGGAGGAAAAAAGAGTGCTTGACCAGGCAAAGGAACGCTGGAAGGTCAAGTGAGGATAACTATTTTCCCTTCAGAGTTGATACATCATCCAGCATGAACTGAGGCAGCTTGAACGCTCCCTCTGCAATCTCCTGATTGAAGTATTTTCCTCTGACCATATCCTTTACTGGGTTCATAGCTGAATTGGAACCCATTGTAAATGACCAGAAGCCGCTTGGATATGTTGGTATGAATGCGGTGTACACTTTCACATGCGGGAATGCATGTACCATGCCGTCATATGCCATCCTGAATGTCTCCCTCTGGTAAAACGGTGACCCGGACTGTGCCACAACTATACCCGATTCGCTGAGCCTTCCTGCACACATTTCGTAAAATTCCCGTGAAAAAAGGCTTACTGCCGGACCTTCAGGATCAGTGGAGTCTATGATTATGAGATCGAATTTCTGTTCACTTTTCCTGACATAATCTATCCCGTCACCGATGATCAGTCTGCATCTCCTGTCACTGAAGGAAGCAGCAAGTTCCGGAAAGTATTTTTTTGAAATCTCGACAACCTGTGAATCGATCTCAACGTTTACAATGTCCCTCACACCGAGGCCAAGAAGTGATCTTGCAGCGCCTCCGTCACCTCCCCCTATGATTAAAGCGGTTTCAGGCTTACGCACACTGTGGAAGAAAGGCATCATTGTGATCATTTCATGATAGATGTATTCATCATATTCCGTGAGCTGAACAGTTCCGTCAATGGCCAGAAGCTTCCCAAAGTCGTATGTGTCAAAAAGGTCAATCCTCTGGTAATCTGTCTTCACTGACAATAGCTGATCCCTCACACGGAATGAAAGCTGCACGTTATCAGAATATCTTTCTGAAAACCAGTTCTCAATGAGACGCATTCCATCACATCGTTATTCCATATTTATTCTTTGTAGTGCTTCCATATGAACATTCTCATGAAACAGGTGAAACACGCATTCTCGTGACACATAAAATATATCAATTTTTTTATTCTATAATTCGGATATCCACCGAACCTTGATCCTACAATATCCTGTGAACAGTGATGTAGAAAAATATAAATAATACTTAATGCATTATGTTGTAGGAGGAATCCCATGGTAGGAATAAGCGAACTTTCCAAGATGGTATCCAAAAAAACGGGAACAACACAGAAGACGGCAAGGAATGTTATAAAGACGTTTCTTGACCAGATCGTCAGCGAGGCAGACAGAAAGTCAAAAATAAATCTGGCTGGATTCGGTATCTTTGAGAGGAGAACCCAGATGGCCAGAAAAGCCAGGAACCCGCAGACGAAAAAGATAATCGACGTTCCCAAGAAAGATAAGTTCGTTTTCAGGGCATCAAGCAAGATCAAGTACAAGTGATCACTGCCCTGTTTACGATCACTGAAATTTTTAGTATTTAATTTTAAAATTTACCAACTTTTTCTTTAGATGGAAGGAATATCATCAGTATAAATGAGAGAGCCCCAAAAATGAGCATTGTCCACAATGACAGCCTCAGGGGTAAATAAATCAGCAGGAGAACGATGGCCCCGATACCGGCAGCACCGCCAACAGTGCTACCCAGCCCCCAAACAAGGGCGTTGGATGTGGTGGAATATTCCCTGGGTACTACAAAGTTCACGTATCCAAGAAGGACAGGAAATCCCGTAAATGCGGACAGCGCAAATACTGCGTAGGCAATCCCCGTGTAGATTATATTTGTGGTTAACAGGAAAGCCAGGAAAAATACCAGGGAAAGGCCGGAAGTTAGAAGTATGGTGAATTTGCCGCCCTTCAGTGATGTTATCTTACCGAAGAGAGGTCCTCCTGCCACAGAGACAACAAGACCTGAGCTTAGAACGTAGCTCATCACGGTTTCGCTGTGGTATATGTCTGTCATGAATGTCGGGATATAGGTGTTCACGCCAAGCATGAACATGGATCTTATGAATACGGATGCAGTGAGCAGGTAAACAAAGAAGGCGTAATGACTGAAAGGCTTGACATCTTCAATATTCTCCTTGCTGGATTCGGATCTCCTGAAGTTCCTCCTGGAGAAGAAATGCAGGCCTGCAAATGTGACCACAGAAGCCAGAAACATGTATATGGCAAAGATTCCGAGACCGCTGAACTCTCCAATCAGTGCAATAACAGCAGATATCATATAGGGTGTCACTGCCCTTCCCAGGCTTCCAAATGCCTGGTTTATGCCCATTGAAGATGATGCCTTTTCCCTGCTGTTCACGAAGGAAAGTATGGAACCTCCAACGGGGTGGTATATGGACTGGCCGATTCCAAGAATAATGGCACCAATCAGGACAAACTCATAAAGAAAATCATGATAGATGAAAGGCAGAGCAAATAGAACAACCGAAACAGCGTTTAGGAAAAGACCTGTGAATATGAGCAGAGAATCTCTGTCAATTCTGTCGGCAAGTCTTCCAACAGGCGTGCTCAGGAAACCGTTTATGAGATTGTATATTATGGCAACTGAACCGAGTCCTATGAGTGATGACTGCGGAATCTTCTCATAATATGGTATGAGGACTGGAAAGAGAAAGTAATTACCGTCATTGACAAAGTGCGCCAGCGACGTGAAACTGAGAGCCCTTGTCTGGGGATTCTCCATATACTCCAAGCATAATAACACGGGATTTAAACTTGATACCGTCCGCAGGATGGTGTTCCACTTAAATAAACATCTGATATCCTCAACAAGGTGTGAAACCCATGACTGAAGTTGAAGAGATGCTGAAATTTATCGGTGTGGATTCAGATGAAAGGCTTTTTTCAGATATACCTGAAAGGTTCAGAAAGAAAAGCATGAACATACCTCTGCACCTTTCAGAATACGAGATCCTGAGGGAGGCTGAAGCTATCAGGAGGATGAATGACACAGCCGGATACCACAACTTCCTGGGTTGCGGAACATATGACCGAATCGTCCCCGCCAGTGTTGATTCCATAATTTCCAGGACAGAATTCCTCACCTCTTACACACCGTATCAGGCCGAAATTTCCCAGGGCGTGCTTCAGAGCCTGTTTGAATATCAGAGTGTTCTTTCCGACCTCATGGGAATGGATTCCACAAATTCCTCCATGTACGACGGTTATTCTTCCCTTGGGGAAGCCGTCAGGATGGCATACCGCATAAACGGGAAGAAGAAGGTCCTCCTTCCTGATCACATATACAGATCAAAACTGAGCGTGATCATGAACTACATCGCAGGACTTGACCTGAAAATTGAATTTTACAACTTTGACGAAAAGACAGGTTTCATTGACCTGAATGATCTCCAGAAGAGGGTAGATTCCGATACATGCGCCATTGTTGTTGAGAATCCCAACTCCCTGGGAATCCTGGACCCGAATGTTACGAAGGTGCAGGATGTTAAGGGATCTGCACTGTTGATCGCATACGTTGACCCAATAAGTCTGGGAATCATTACGCCCCCGGGCACCTACGGTGCAGACATAGCTGTTGCGGAAGGGCAGCAGCTTGGGCTTCACCAGAACTTTGGAGGACCTTTCCTTGGAATTTTTTCCTTCAGGAAAGAATATGCAAGAAGGTCTCCGGGAAGACTCATTGGCCGTTCAGTGGACCACAACGGGAATGTCGCCTATGTTATGACACTGCAGACAAGGGAGCAGCATATAAGAAGAGAGAAGGCAACCAGCAATATCTGCACGAACCAGGCACTGATGGCCATAGCTGCATTGACCTACATTTCTCTCCTTGGAAGTGAAGGTATGCACAGGGTAGCTTCCATCACAATGAGAAGATCAGCAGAGATAAGGAAGGCTCTTTCCGGTGTTCCCGGGATAGATTCATCTCCCTTCAGCGGAATTCCATTTTCAGACGTTGCCGTGAGATATTCCGGCTCTCGTGAGAAAATGCAGAGCTCTCTCAAAAAGAACAGGATATGGGGTGGCATACCTGCATCAGATATCATAAATCACAATGATGGTGTTACCAGGGATATATACTTCTTCTCTGCGACTGAAAAGACCAGTGACGAAGATATTGAGGCATTGAGACGTGCACTGGAGGCGATCTGATGTTTCGCCAGGCCGCATATGATGAGCCTCTTATCAGGGACATGAGATCAGGGACGACATATCGTGTTCCAGGAGAGCACACCGAAACTCCGGAAATACCTGATTCTCTTGTTAGAAAAGAGATAAACATCCCGAACGTTTCCGAATACGATGTTGTGAGGCATTTCACAAGGCTTTCGGAGATGAATTATTCAGTGGATACTGGAATATACCCGCTTGGTTCATGCACGATGAAATTCAACCCCAAATATGCCGATGTAATGGCATCGTGGTCCGAGTTCAGGGATGTGCACCCCCTGCGCCCCCAGGAAACAGTGCAGGGGAACCTCAGGATAATGTACGAACTCCAGGAATATCTCAAGGCCATATCCGACATGGATGCGGTTTCTCTGCAGCCTCTTGCAGGCGCAGACGGGGAATTCACCGGAATAAGCATAATCAGGAAGTATTTCATGGATCAGGGCACCGATTCGGAAAGAAGGGAGGTGATTGTCCCCGATTCCGCTCATGGTACGAATCCTGCCTCTGCGGCAATGGCTGGCTATGATGTTGTGGAGATTCCTTCCACACCCTCAGGAACAGTTGATCTGGATGCTTTGAAATCAGTAACGGGAAGGAATACTGCCGCCTTCATGATAACAAATCCAAATACGCTTGGAATATTTGACGGGGGAATTGCTGAGATTGCCAGGATAATACATGAAGCTGGAGCCCTTCTGTATTACGACGGGGCAAACTTCAATGCAATTCTTGGAATTACGTCTCCCGGGCTCATGGGGTTTGATGTTGTCCACTTCAATCTTCACAAGACGTTTGCAACCCCACATGGCGGTGGCGGTCCCGGCGCAGCACCAGTCGGAGTGAAAAAGTTTCTGGAGAAGTACCTGCCTACGCCAATTGTTGAGAAGAACGGTGATTTTTACAGTTTCAAAGACGTCGGGGACAAGAGCATTGGAAAGATCGGCCCGTATTACGGATCATTCATGGTGCTTCTGAGAGCATGGGCATATATCAGGTACCACGGAAGGGATGGACTGGAAGCCATAAGCAGAAGGGCTGTCCTCAACACCAACTACCTTGAGAGAAGAATATCCGGTTCTTTCAGGCCGTCAAATAACTCCATCAAAAAGCATGAGGTTGTCGTCTCAGCTTCCGGTACAGGGAAGACGGCAAACGATGTTGCAAAGTACCTTCTGGATATGGGCATGCATCCTCCCACCATATATTTCCCGCTGATTGTGAAGGAGGCCATGATGATTGAGGTGACGGAAACAGTAAGCAAGAAGGATCTTGATGCCTATGCCGATGCAATGCTTGCCTCACTGAAGGAGGATGCAAAAACATCAGCTTCCAGACCGGTGAACACAAAAGTAACGAGAATAGACGAGGTCAGGGCGGCAAGGGATCTGGAACTTACCTGGAACGATATCCATTCCTGATCATATTACCTTGTATCTTTTCAGTGAAACCTCAAATATCTCCCCATCTGATCCCAGGATATTGAGGACCTCATCCACCGTACTCTGATCGATGTCTTTTTTGGACGCAGCCTCCACTATATCCTCATATCTGCATCCCTTTCCGTCACTGCTGTTCTCTGCTATGATTCCAAGGATATAGTCCCGGACTTCTGCATTTTTACCCCCGGAAACGAGGCTTTTCTCCGCCATGGAAAGTGCCTCAAGAAATGCTTCCACATTGTAATTCCCGTAATGTTTCAGAGAATTGATTGCTGATTCCGCCTCATCCCTTGAGTAACCAAGCTTGACCAGGTTTTCAATGTCACCTGCCCCATTCTTTTTCGCCTCTCTGATGGCATATATCTTTCTCCTGGTGAGATGGGCTGTTCTGATTGACCAGTAATTCAGGGCACCGGAATCTGCCCTGATGATCATCTCCGGATTCACAGAAAAGTAAAGTGCGCCTTCGTTTGTCTTGAATGGGTTGATCCTTCCGTAAACCAGAACCATGCTGTTATTCTCCAGTGTGTCAGCGGATGCCTTCACTTCCGGTGTATATTCGCTCTGGAATATGCTCAGATAGAAAGAGCCCGTTGGATCAGCTACGGTTAGCCTTGTCATGTTTTCCTCTACGTTTCTTGACGTCACGGATCCGCATAAAAGAATGCGCTTTATTCTTGTCCCCAGAGGTGTTATGATATAGGGCCTGCCTTCACCCTCCTTTGTCTCCTCCACAACAGTGGTGTCCTTGAGTTCCTTGGAAAAGATCCATCTGGCTGTCTCGCGTTTTCTCTGCATCATGCCAGGTCTGCCTCCATCTCCAGCAAAAGCTTTGAAATTCCCTTTTCATCAAGCTCAGTGATCTCCTTGACCCTGTAGTTCAGGTTGTTCTCACCCTGCACAGCGTCCCCCTTCATAAGGAATGGCCTGCCATAGAGTGCTTTTTTCAGTGACTCCAGGACTTCCCTCTTTGTAAGCCTTGTCTTCATGGGATCAAGATCCTGTTCGCCCAGTGAGAGCAGCTTTGAAAGAACGGCCTTTCCGCAGGTTGAGTGCATCTCGCCGGAGCCGTCTGTGAGAATAAATGATGCAAAAAGATCAAGGAAGAAGCCATCATCAGGATGATCCGGACACCTGACATCGTCAAGCATTTTTCTGCAGGTGTTGCATCTCCTCAGCAATCCGCTCCTGTCAGATATGGCAATGGCAAAGCCAGCGAGCGATATCTGATCAACAGGGCCATTCACATCAGAGATGTCATATGTTTTGCCGGTGTCAAATGCCTTATCTATCATTATGACAGGTGTATTCTCGAATATGGTGAGCCTGTATCTGCCGTTGTACTCAGATACCTTTGCACCCTCGATCTTCACTGTTCTCCCCTCCATGATCTCCCGGCCAAATGACGATACCCTGATGGAGCCTGTATCGTCGGAGAGAGTGAAATATGTTACTTCCCTGGAGGAGCCATCCTTCTCATAATTTTTTTTGATCACATCCGAAACCTTTCCCTCTACCGAAATGTAGAGATCCTTTGGTGTTATGTTCTTGATTTTGTAGTTACGGTATACCCTCTTGACGTTCATCTCTGCTTCAGGTTTCAGCAGAACCTCTGATCTTGAGTCAACGTAAATTCTCAGGGAATCATTGTATTTGCCCACGGAACAGTTCCTTATCTCAACAATGTCCCCCTGCCTCAGGGTTGTGGGGAAATTCCAGGCAGTGAATGGCATTGTTCCTGTTTCATCACCCAGTATTCCGTAGTAGTAGACACCCTGGCTCGATGATTTCTTTGTTTCTGCCTGCTTGAGTGACACTATCTTTACAGTGACATCAATGCCCTTTGTTTCCCCTTCAATCTCCGCGATGTTCAATTTTAACCCTACCGGTACAGATCCTCGGTATCGGATGAGCCCTTCTGAAGGATCTCATCGACGACTCTCTCGGCGTCTTTCTGCGGGAAACCAACATGTTCCACAAGATACTTCACTATGTCATCCCTGCTCTTGCCCTCGCTTGTCATGGTGTTTATGGTGTCAACCATTCTGTCAACGACCATCTGGTTGAACTGATCCTCCAGATTAAGGGCCTTCACCATTATGTAAAGGGCGGAAAGAAGAACATTGAGTGCCTCGTCAAGTACGTCACGGGTCATTCCTGCAATTTCCATGTCCACCCTGGCAAAAACATTCTCGTTCATGCCATCCAGCATGAATTTTACAAGTTCCACCTGTCTGTTAAGTATGAGAAGGCTTCTGTATATGGTCAGCCTCTTCTGGTTTTCAAGAATGGCTGTTTCCACCCCGGTGTCCACAATAAGATTGAGCGTCCTATCACCAAAGGTAAGAAGGATTGTGAAAGGCACCTTTTCATTCTGTATTATGTAAAGATTCCCCGCCTTCTTCACCGACCATTCAAGATCTATGAGACGTTTTCCGTTACCTGGCGTCTGGAGCCATTGTAGAACTGATTCCTGAACACCTGTAGTCTTTTCCGGATCTGCCATGGCTTTCCATAGGTTTGAACAATATATTATTTTACCCTATGGTCAGACAGTGAACTCGTTTCCATTCATCGGGAGGATAACTTCAAACTCGGAAAGATCTGCAAGAAGCTTTTCCCTGTTTTCCCCATGACATAATATAACCGTTTCTGGAGAAACTTCCTTGACAAAGCTCACAAGTTCATCGTGACCGGCATGTGCACTCATATCAAAGAACTCAATTCTCTGTTTTGGCTTCATGGGTTTGCCATCGATTGTAAGTGTACCGTTTTCCATGAGGCTTCTCCCGTTGGTGCCTTCAACCTGGTATCCTGTCAGGAAAATTGCGCTCTTATCATCGTCTGCAAGTTTTCTTATGTAGTTAAGAACAGGGCCGCCGTCAAGCATGCCTGATGTTGTAATTATAACATCGTTCTCCAGGGCGCTTTCCCTCATCCTTGCATTCCTAACACTCCTTGTCCTTGACACCGCCCTCCTGAGATCCCTGTGGGATCTGAAGTAACCGGGAGTGTGCAGATATATGGATGTCAGTGAATTGCCAAGACCGTCAACACCAATGCTCAGATTCAGATCAGAAAGGGCCATGATGAGTTCCTGGGTTCTTCCAACGGCAAATGAAGGAAGAATAACCTTACCCCCCTGATCCACAACCTCCTTAACACTCTCCCTGAGCCTCTTTACCACAGAGCTTCTTTCCTCATGGTTCTTGCCTGCATAGGTGCTCTCCATGATGAGAACATCCGACCTGACGGGCTTTGCCCCATCAAGCAAAAGGGTATCCTTTGTGTTCAGGTCACCGGTGACGAGAAGAGATCTGGAATTCTGAAAGTGCCACATTGTGGATCCTGGAATGTGGCCGGCGCTGTAGGGCGTGAACCCCATGGAACCAAATTCGTTGTATTCGCCGTAATTCACGGGAATGAGTGAACTGAACACACTGTCTATATCCTCAGCTGAGAAGTATCTGGGATAATTCTCGAGCCTTGCCACCTTCAGCGCATCATCAAGCAGCGGCTTGATGCTGTTGGCTGTCATCATGGTGGCATAAAAATTGGCACTGAACTTGCTGAAATAGTGCGGAACCATTCCTGTGTGATCCAGATGCGCATGTGTCAAAAAGAGACCGTCCACAGGTTCCGGAGGCATGGGATATTTTGGCGGTTTGTCCGGGATCATCCCATAATCCACCATGAACCTCTGATTTCCATCCTCCACCTTAATTGCCAGCCGTCCTACTTCTTCGGCTCCTCCTAAAAATTTAATTTTCATATCTATTACCATCTATATCTTTGCATCATCAAGTCTGTGAGAACAACTGCATTTTCTTTCACCGGAAATGGCTGGAATTATCTTCTTCAGTATCCTCTGTACCTTTTCCTCGTTCTCTCCGGCAACCTTCAGTACTTCCTTCGTATCCACCGGTTTGGTGGACCAGACATCATAGTCTGTTATGGTTGCGAGAACGGAATAGCACATTGCCATCTCGTCTGCAAGATTCACTTCAGGAACCAGTGTCATTCCTATAATATCCGCAAAATTCCTGAACATGAATGATTCGGATCTTGTGGAGAATCTCGGTCCTTCTATGCACACATATGTGCCTCCGAGGTTTGCCTCTATTCCTTCCGATTTACATATTTCAGCGATTTTGCTGTTTATATCAGGGCAGAACGGATCCGCTGCTGATATGTGATACACCTCCGGTCCGTCATAGAATGTGAGCGGCCTCCTTCTGGTGAAATCTATGAACTGGTCAGGTATGAACACTTCCCCCGGGGGATGATCCTCCTTCAGTGAACCGACCGCATTGACACCAACGATCCTCTCCACACCGTATTTCTTAAGGGCCCATATGTTGGCCCTGTAATTCACCATGTGCGGTGGTATTGTGTGCTTCTTCCCGTGTCTCGGTATAAACGCAACCTCAACACCGGAAATTTTGCCGATTTCAATGCTCGATGACGGATCTCCGTATGGTGTGTGTACTTCCAATGATTCATGTGATTCCAGAAGATTGTAAGTGCCACTTCCTCCTATGATGGCTAATTTAGGCATTTGCTTTCACTTTTGATGAATCCTCAATATAAGGGTATATTTCATGATAATATTTTAAAGAATCGTATATTTTTAGCCTTATTCCCAATGAGAAGTTATGTGAAATGTCCTTTTTATTCGCCCATGATGGATGTTAGAAATGGCGGCTTTTTTTGATCTACCTGCACCTATTGTCATTATGAACCTTAACCAGCATATTCCAGAAAATCAGAAAGATTTTCCAAAACAATAAAGAATGAAAGCTGCAAGGTCACTTGTTTCCCTTGTTCTCTTTGCAAATGAAAGGCCGATATGACCTCCTGATGGATCTGCCCTTAGATATACCTCTGATCCGGATTCCTTAATTTTTGCGTAGAACTTCAGTGCATGCGCAGGATGGACCCGGTCATCGTTCATCCTTGTGTAAATGAGAGCCGGAGGATACCTTGTCCTTGGCCTTGCATGGTAGGGGGAATATGCCAGCAAAAACTTTCTCTCCTCCGGATCATCGGGATCGCCATATTCATTTATCCAGTAGCTTCCTGCCAGAAGTTTATGGTATTTCATCATGTCAATAACCGGGTTTCCAATGACGGCGCCATTCAGCATTTCCGGTATTGTGACCAGTGCATGGGATGTGAGCAGACCACCGTTACTCACTCCCCATATTACGATCCTGTAACCTTCGCTTCTTATCTTCATGACAACAGACTTAAAATCATTGAAAACGTTGATCTTCTTCTCCTTCATGCCTGCCTTATGCCATTCCTCGCCGTATTCACCGCCTCCCCTGAGGTTACAATAGATCACGTCAACCCCTCTTTTAACGAGAAAGGCAAATAATGGGTAATACACAGGCGTCATTGAAATGTTGAATCCGCCGTACCCGTAGACAAGTGCCCTGTTATGCCTGCTTTTTTCACCGGAGATATGGAAATAGTGTACCTTGACCCCATGTGAATCTGCATAATCCTCCTTCACGTCAACTTTTCCTGAACTATACCTGATGGTCTCCCTCAATGATCCATCGCTGTATTCATAATGTATCATCGGACAGGAGAATGACTGCAGCGAGAGAATTGCCATATTCCCGTCGGAGTCTGCATCAACCAGACCGCAGGGTTCGTTCAGTTCCATTTCGCGCTTAATGTTTCCATCCAGACCATACAGCATGGGAAATACCTTCGCGTCCCTCATGGTTATGAGAAGAATTCCATCCTTTACCAACAGGGCTTTCTCAAGTGGATAGGGGGATTCGAATAATTCATGATTATCCAGCAGAATTTTCCCTTTCCCTTCCCTCAGATGCATGCATACTTTTCCATCAACCATGCCCATGATCTGCGCCTCATGTTCAAAAGAGAATTTGTGTTTCCATGTTTCCGGCTCATCTGTCCTCCCAACATATATATCTGAATGAAGCTCGTTTCCTGTGACCACGACACATGTGCCCTGAAAGTCCCTGATTTTGATGTCATTGTCTCTTTTCAGGTTGTTTCCGAAAACAATTTTTCCATTCATTACTGCCCTGGAGGAGTTTCTCTCAATATTTTCAGGGATCTGGTCTCCCCTGTACTCCCTGACCATGATGTAACTATTTTCGGTGAATGTTATACCTCCAATATAGTCCTGGATTTTCTCCTTTATTTCCCCGTTTTCCATGATCACAAGAGTTCCAAGATCCGAGCCTGATGTTTCGTAAAGGGCAATCTTTTTAGCCTCGTTTCCCGCTTCTATCCAAAATATGATGTTTTTCGTTCTGTAGATCACCTTTCCGTCTCTGGAAAGAGAGTATCCCTTACTGTCTGCAACGAGAAGAAGTGTGCGCCCGTCGCGTATTTTTACCTGTCCTATTCTTCTGAATCCAGAAAGTTTCCTTATCTCATCCAGATTTTTTCTGGAATCCTGGGAAAATTTTCTCCTGAATCTACCGGTTTCCCTGGCTGCAAAACCCTTGGTTTTCTCATCTATGACTTCGAAGGATGAATATCTGTCTTCCATTTCTGTTTCCATGGCACCACCATTTCTGGGAATTCTCTTGAATCTCTGTTCGCATAAAAACATACATTATGCCTGTTACTTTTTGCAGTGTCCAGCCATTCTTTTATGAGAGATACAAATCTCATGGTCATTATCCCTTACTACTCCCAAATATGAATTTACATGTTAAGAGGGTGAAAACACATGTTCGCTCACAGATGCTTTTGTGATAAAGAGAAAGAACAATAAATAACCTGTAAAATCATACCTTCCTCATGCATCCTTATGTTCTATCACC
>JAMCUH010000002.1:0-11568 GCA_023379435.1 Thermoplasmatota archaeon
TAGGAGATGCAGCACCTTTCGTCACAGATTTATCTGTTAATCCAATGAACATACAGAAAAACACTCTTGTTGAATACCTCTGGAAAAGGGCTCTATATAGGCCTCCAAGATTGTTGAGCGTTGCAAGGATACTTATGGAATCACTTAAGAATGGTTACAGGGTTGTTTCGTATCCGACAGCAGGTAACAGGGAAAGGGGAGCGCATGATGAAGAGCAAAACGCGGATCTTCTCAAGGCAATATATGATGCTTCTCTCACACAGGATTATCGTATCCTTGAGGAGATTCTCAATAGTATCGACATATCATTATACCTGAATGAACTGGACATTGAAGATAAACAGTTATTCCAGTCTGATTATGGAAGAATGGTGTCAAGAATATCATCATCCTCGGTGAGTATAGCATGATCTTAAATGATAAATTCAAAATAACAATGGAAAATGAGTGACCCTGAAAAAGAGGAGAGCTGTTGCATTGACAAAACTTTCTGAAATGGGCGAAAGAGATATAATAAACAGTGTTATAGATAAATATCTTAAGGAAGATTACAGAAACGACTGCGCTGCCATTCCAATGGGCAGAGATTATATACTCATAAGTTCAGATATTGCATCCTATGGTACGAATATTCCTCCGGAAACCCCTCCGGAACTCATAGGAAGGTTCGTTTCTGCCATAAACCTGAGCGATATTGCAGCCATGTCAGGTCATCCAGTTGGGATGATAACATCCATTTCATGCAGTCCTGATACGGACGACTCATTCCTTGATTCTGTAATGAGTGGAATTGACAGAACTTTAAGGGAATATAACTCTGAGATCCTGGGGGGAGATACCAAGGAGGGGCATGACTTCCTTGTTAGTGGCACAATACTGGGAAGGAAAGAGAAGTCGAAAACACTGTTCAGGAAGGATATGAAAAAAGATCAGGTGCTTTGCATAACTGGAAAACTGGGCCGTCCTGCTGCAGGTTCCATATTCTATTACCATGGCTACATGGTTACAAAGGGAATTGAGATGCTTCTGGGAATAACACCAAGAATCAATGAGGCCCTTATTCTTCAGGAACTGGGAGCAAAGGCTATGACGGATCTTTCTGACGGACTGTTTGGTTCTTTATACCAGATCAAGCAGCAGACAGGTTTTGGAGCCAGGATTGTAAAGAATGATATTCCCGTTGATCCATCTGTAAATAAGGCAAGGGAGATAAGTGGAATTGATGAAACAGATATTGCTATGAATTATGGAGGAGATTATGAACTCCTCTTCACAATTGAGAATTCAGACTATGGGGATTTCAAGGCAGCTGTGGAGTCTGAAAAGATCCCAGTGTCGTTCATAGGAGAACTCTGGACAGGCGAAAATATAATTTTTGACGGTACTTCCTGGATACCCATAAAAGGAAAGGGGTATGAGCATTTCAGGAAAATAAGAGTCTGAAAACTGCTAGGGATTATCTCTGAACTTATCTTTCAAAACATTCTTAATACGATCTGTCTCGTCTGTTATGGATTTTTTAAATTTCTCAAAGAAACTATTGTGCATACAAAAATAACGCAAACTCGTTATTAAATATTGTGATATCAATATTGTCTGATTATATGTCATTTATAAGATTATTTAGGTCTCGGTTCCACAAATATGGAATATCTTGTTTGTAAGACCATATTTCCAGTATAGGTCATGATTTAATTCTGAGACGCCAGTAGAAATATGCGGTAACAGGGACAAAATTATTTCACGTCGAGTTCCCTGCATCACCTTGTTATCTGCGGGCTGGTATGCTTCAGATATTCATGATGTTTTGAATGTTTGACAGTCATCGTACTTCTTATCGATCCTTTGACATCATGCTGTGCTGAATGGCACACAACAGGAAACATCACCGAAATAACTCCTCGGATAAGCAGGATCCTTCCGTTCAATGAACATAGGTGGAACCACGCCAGATTTTGCAGGGTTCAACATACCTGTTGCAATAGAGTGATCTATATACACTGTACAGACTTCTGATCCGGTCACTGACATGAAATGAGTACACACGCAACCATCACCTGAGTTATGCGTTTAACATTCATATTTCAAATAATTGGAAACTCCCCACTTTTCATTATTCCTGATGACTCAGTCTATCTGTAGATAAGTTTTGTTATTCTTTTTGATGATTTCATGGATGCAGTTCTGTGCACATTTAAACTGGAGTTTACAGTGATCTGCATCAATAGAAAATAGATCAACATAACAGGAACATATTTTTTTACTGCATTAAAATCAGGGTTGAATCCAAGAGTACTGATCAAGATGTATGAAGCTGTCGATCCCAAGGCAAGGATGACCGATATATCCAAAGAGATCCTTGATTACTGGAAGAAAAATGGTATAGAGGAAGAATCTTTAATGAGAAAGGGAAAGAAGAAATTCATCTTCCTGGAAGGTCCTCCCACAGCGAATGGAAGACCACACCTTGGACATCTCATGACAAGAACGTTCAAAGATTCCATCATGAGATACAAAAGCATGAATGGTTTTACCATAATCGGCAGATCAGGCGGCTGGGATTGTCATGGACTCCCAGTTGAGATTGAAACGGAAAAATCACTTGGACTTACCAACAAGAATGATATCGTAAATTTTGGTATAGGCAAATTCAATGATCTATGCAGGAAGAGTGTGTTCCGCTACATAGAGGAGTGGAAGTACTGTGACGAAGGTATAGGGTTATGGATCGATCACAGTAAGGATTACATAACACTGAGGGACGAGTACATTGAAAGTGAATGGTGGGCCCTTTCATCACTTTTCAAAAGAGGAGACCTTTACAAGGACTTCAAGATTGTTCCCTACTGCCCCAGGTGCGGCACATCCCTTAGTTCGCATGAAGTTGCTCAGGGCTATGAGGAAGTTTCTGATCCCTCCGTATATGTGAAATTCCATCTATTAAATCACCATAACAGGTACCTTGTCGCCTGGACAACAACACCGTGGACACTGCCATCAAACCAGTTTCTAGCAGTGTCTGAAAATGAAGAATACAGTGTAGTTCTCTACAACAATCAGGAACTTGTTGTCGCATCTTCCCTTCTCGGGCAGGTATTCAGTGGTTCTTTCACTGTTGTTGAAAGGATGCATGGTTCCGATCTTGTTGGGCTGCATTACGAACAGTTGATCCCTTTCATTCCAGTTACAGAGAAATCTCTGAGGGTTGTCTCTGGTGATTTTGTGGGAATGGAGGAAGGTACTGGAATAGTGCACATTGCACCTGCATTCGGGGCAGACGATTTTGAGATCGGTAGGAGAGAGAATATAGATCCCATAAATCCCGTTGATCTGCAGGGAAGGTTCAACGATCCCAGGCTTCCATGGAATGGTATGTATGTCAAGGATGCTGATCCTGAAATAATAAAGTTTTTAAAAGAACAGGGCTCCCTGCTTAAATCAACAAAGGTTAAACATACTTACCCCTTCTGCTACAGATGCGGTAATCCCCTTTTATACTACCCTCTGGAAGCGTGGTTCATAAGAGTATCGAAATACAGGAAGGATTTAATGGGCAACAATGACAGGATAAATTGGATACCTTCATTTCTCAAGTATGGCAGATTTGGTAATTTCCTGGAGGAAGCCAAGGACTGGGATCTCAGCAGAAACAGATTCTGGGGAACTCCTCTACCTGCCTGGACATGCCCGAACAACCATACAGTCTTTGTGGAGAGTAGAGAGGACCTTTTAAAAAGGTCCGGCAAATCTCCAGAAAATCTTCACAGGCCATTTGTTGATGACATAACATTCAAATGTGAGAAATGCGGCGAGGAAATGAAAAGGGAACCTTATGTTATCGATACATGGTTCGATTCCGGAAGCGCTCCTTACGCTTCGGTGCACTATCCGTTTTCTTCCCATGAACTAAGGAATTTACCTGTAGATTTTATCACTGAGGCTGTAGACCAGACACGGGGATGGTATTATGTTCTTCATGCAATCTCGACTCTCCTTTTTAACAGGAATGCATACAGGAATGTCTTAACCATAGAGTTCGTCCTGGATCAGAATGGAAAGAAGATGAGCAAAAGTGCGGGTAACTCGGTTTATGCAAAGGATGTCATTGAAGAGATTGGCCCTGACCCATTGAGGCTCTTCTTTTTCAATGGAGCCCCATGGAAAACGAGAAATTTCGATTTAAAATTGATCACTGAACTTTCAAGAAAGAACCTGTACACACTACTCAACGTATATTCTTTCTTTGCATCAAACGCTGCTCTTGACCATTTTCAATATAATGGTGAGCCGTATTCTGAAAATCCACTTGACAAATGGATCCTTTCGCTGGTAAACAGAACAATGGCAAACGTGAAAAAATCTTTCGATTCCTATGTGCCGCATGAATCTCTGTCATACCTGCAGAACCTCATTGACAAGCTTTCCAATTATTATCTGAGGTTATCCAGGATGAGATTCTGGTCATCCGATACAATTACAGAAAAGAATTCTGCTTATTCCACTCTATATTATGCACTTCTTAACACCGTAAGGATGATGGCTCCCATAACACCTTTCTTCTCGGAGTTCATATATTTAAGGATGACAGATGGGAGAAGTGTACACCTAGAACAATTTCCTGAACCGGATAGCAAATATATGAATGATTCCATAGAGAAGGATTTCGACTATGCAATTCTAATCATAGAAAAAGTCAGAAAGCTGAGACAGACGCTGAACATCAAGGGTAGACAACCAGTCACGGAGATACTGGTTCTTTCGTCATCATATATGGATGAGAGAATACAGGAAATAATAAAGAATGAGCTGAATACAAAAAGCCTGAGGTTTATCAGCAAGGAAGATAGACCGGTAAGTGTAAAAGCTGATCTCGATGTTACAATGGTTGGCAGAACTTTCAGGGAAAAGGCCGGAGTCATAAGAAAGGAAATGGAGGAAATGGATCAGGCAAAGCTCCTGAAGATCCTTGCAAGAGATGGCAAGATAAAGGTTGGTGACACATACGTTGGAAGGGAGTTCTTCCGATTTAGTGAAATTCCCCATGAAGAGTATGGAATGGAAAAGGATGAGAAAACTGGCACAGAAATATTCATAGATAAAAGAATAAACAGGGATCTCCTTCTGGAGGGGATATCAAGGGAGATCATAAGGAGAATTCAGGTAATGAGAAAGGAGATGAACCTGAACTATGACGATCGCATTATAATGGCTATAAATGGTGATGGCGATGTTCTGGATACCCTTGGAAAATTTGGTGATAGAATTTGCAGCGAAACACTTGGAAGAATCGTCAATGGTTCCAGCATGCCAGAATCGACGAGATACCAAAAGGAGTGGACAATTGACGATATGAAGGTCACCATAGCAATAATAAAGGATCAGTGATCTGAAATGATGCTTCCATGGAAGGTTTTTCCCTCAAGGATCCTTTCCAGCTGGGTCAGATCCCTCCCGCTGATCACATATACATCGATGCCTGATCTTCTTGCTATGGTTATGGAAACAGGATCAAGGAAAACATTGGGTCCTGCGCCTCCCTTTGGTACAAGGGAAAGCTTCATAGCGGTATCATAATCAAGTCTTTCCAACAGTTTTGCGTCTTTATTTTTAGATGGATCGCGATCATAGACACCATCAACGTTTGAAATATTGATCATGATCCTGCTGGATACCCTTTCAGCCAGAAGCATTGCCACTGCATCTGTAGTATGTCCGGGTTCCGTTCCACCCATAACTGCAAGACCATCCCTCTCAAGCATTACTGCAGCAGTCTCAACATCTCCTGGAATGCTAGATCCTTTAATGCCCATAATGGATGCAACCAAAAGAGCATTTACCCTGGTAATTTCTATGCCCAGCATGTCCAGGACGAATTCTGTTACACCCTTCTTTCTAAGGGGCAATATGTAATCCCTGGCGATTTTCCCTCCACCAACAACAATTCCTATTCCGGAAGCTTCCAGTTTACTGACCTGCCTGGAGAATTTCTCGATGTATGGTATGTTAACCGGATTGCCTGAAATTACCGAACCACCCAAAGACATTACTATTTTTTCTGCCATTGGCGGATCAAGATTAAATACAATTATAAACTTTCTATAAAATGCCCACCGATGAGATGCAAAGAAGAAGATACGAATTCAAGAAGGCTCTGCATGAGCTTTCTGAGCTCAAAGGCAGGGGCACTGAGCTCATTTCGCTTTACATCCCCCCGGGGAAACAGATATACGATGTAGTGCAGTACCTCAGAGAGGAATATTCTACATCATCCAACATAAAGTCAAAATCAACAAGGAAGAACGTTCTGTCAGCTATCGAGTCAATAATGTCCAAGCTGAAGTATTACAAGAGCCCACCGGAGAACGGTCTTGTATTCTTTGTCGGGCACGTGGCGAGCCGTGGTGACCAGACAGAGATGTATTCAAAGATCATAGAGCCTCCTGAGCCCATACAGACATTCATGTATAAATGCGATTCCATGTTCCACACAGAGCTTTTGGGCAGCATGCTTGAAGAGAAGGAGATTTACGGCCTCATAGTGATGGATAGAAAGGAGGCAACCATAGGACTCCTATCAGGAACAAATATTCAGGTCATTTCCAACGAGCAGTCCCTTGTTCCAAGCAAGCATCATCAGGGAGGCCAGTCCTCAAGAAGGTATGAGAGACTGATCGAAATAGCAGCCCATGAATATTTCAAGAAGATCGGAGAGATTGCAAACAATGCATTCATGCCAAACATAAGGAACATAATTGCAATATTCCTTGGAGGTCCCGGATCAACCAAGAATTTCTTTCTTGAAAAGGATTATCTCAGGAACGAGCTGAAGGAGAAGATCAAGGAAACTTTTGATGTCGGATATACCGATGAATCTGGTCTCAGGGAGCTTGTTGACAAAGCATCAGGGTCTATAAAAGACATGCACATTACACGTGAGAAGGATCTTGTGAACAGGTTCCTCATGGAAATCAGGAAAGTTGATGGTGGTCTTGGTGTCTATGGCATAGACAATATATTTAAGGCCATGGAGAACAGGAGCGTTGATATTCTCCTGGTATCGGAGGCACTTCAGAAAAGTCAGATAACATACACATGTCCAGTATGCGGATCCAAAAAGGTTCTCTACCAGGAAAAGGAAACTGAGGTGCACTGCGATAAGGATCAGAGCATTATGAACGTTACAGATAAAAAGGATGTTGTTGATCTTTTATACGAAATGGCGGATGCAGCCGGAACGACAGTGGAACTCATATCAGCTGAGAGTGATGAGGGGAAACTGCTCATCAAGGCATTTGGTGGCCTGGCCGCAATTCTCCGTTATGTTCCAAATCAATCACTATCCCAGACACAGTGATCAGAGCTTTGTAAGATCAACCACTATTATATCCTCAATGGATTTCAGAGCCTTCATTGAGACCACATATCTTCCCTCCTTGTCAGCCTGAATATTGGAGAAATCAACTTCACCCTTCGGCACTATGAGGGCATGTTTCACGTTGCCTGTCTCGGTGTCAAAAACAAAATTGTCCAGCCTGCCAACAAGCTGGCCAGTCGTCGTAACAACGGACATGTTTATGAGATCATTTGTGAATTTTTTTGCCATGGTATCCCTACTGGTAAAGACCGAGCTCCTCAGGAACCTTCTTTCTCTCTCCGGGACCTTTACTCAGGCTTTCTGCCACTGTTTCGTAGAATTTAAGAACGTTCTCGTCCACCGATGGTCTTATGGCCTTAAGTGCAGCGTTGAAGTTTGCCTGTGTGACCTCTGAAGCTTCGGGATTTTCACGGTAAGCCATCATGCCTGCCTCCCTGCAGAGGTTTTCCAGATCAGCACCCACATAGCCATCGGTTTTATCGGCAATGCTTTTGAGATCTACATCCTTGCTCAGTGGCATATTTTTGGTGTGAACCTTGAGTATCTTAAGCCTGCTTTCAGTATCCGGTGCTGGAATGTAAAGAAGCTTGTCAAATCTTCCTGCTCTGAGAAGAGCGGGATCCATCATGTCCGGTCTGTTTGTTGCTGCTATAACAACAACTCCCTGAAGTGTTTCCATGCCGTCCAGTGATGTAAGCAACTGGTTCACGATCCTTTCAGTAACACCTGTATCGTTACCAGTACCTCTTCTGGGAGCGATGGAATCAACCTCGTCCAGGAAGACTATGCATGGTGCAACCTGTTTGGCCTTTTTGAATATCTCCCTCACAGCCTTTTCACTTTCTCCAACCCATTTACTCAGAACCTCCGGTCCCTTAACAGAAATGAAATTGGCATTGCTTTCCGTTGCGACTGCCTTTGCCAGGAGAGTCTTTCCTACACCCGGAGGACCGTAAAGAACAAAGCCCTTTGATGGCCTTATTCCAAGCTTCTTGAAGACGTTTGGATTAAGCAGAGGTAACTCAACAGCCTCCCTCAGCTCCATCTTTATGCTGTCCAGACCACCGATATCATCCCACTTGACGTTGGGAATCTCTGCCGTGACCTCACGAAGACTGGAAGGCTCGATGGATTTCAAAGCATCCATGAAGTCCTCTTCCCTGACCTGCATCTTCTCCAGAATTTCTGTGGGAATGGGCTTATCGAGATCGATCTCAGGAAGATATCTCCTGAGGGCATTCATTGCAGATTCTCTGGCAAGTGCCGCAAGATCAGCCCCAACAAAACCGTACGTAAGGTTGGCAATCTGATCAAGGAACTGATTCTTTTTCTGCTCGTCCATGCCCATGGGCATACCCCTTGTGTGTATCGCAAGTATCTCCCTTCTACCATTTTTGTCCGGAACGCCTATGTTTATCTCCCGATCAAATCTTCCTGGCCTTCTCAGAGCCGGATCAACGGCATCAATCCTGTTACTTGCACCTATAACAATAACATGACCTCTCTCCTTCAGACCGTCAAGAAGAGTGAGGAGCTGGGCAACGACCCTCCTTTCAACCTCTCCTTGCACCTCTTCTCTCTTTGGAGCGATGGAATCTATCTCGTCGATAAATATGATTGAAGGTGCTGAATCCTCTGCCTTCATGAATATCTCACGGAGCTTCTGTTCGCTCTGACCGTAATATTTGCTCATAATTTCTGGTCCGTTGATGGAGAAGAAATTGGCTCCTGATTCGTTGGCAACAGCCCTGGCAATCAGGGTTTTTCCAGTTCCAGGAGGTCCGTACAGTAAAACACCCTTTGGAGGAGTTATGCCGAACCTTTCAAAGAGTTCAGGATGCTTGAGGGGAAGTTCTATGATCTCCCTTACCTTGCCAAGCTGCTCTGAGAGACCTCCAATATCCTCGTAACTGATCCTGCTGACATCCTCAAGTACCTCTGAAGCGGGTTCCTCCCTTATCTCGATTTTTGTTGTTTCACCAACTTCAACAGGCAGCTTCGAGGGAACGGTCTTGACAACCTTGAAAAGTAAACCTGAATGACCTGCCAGTGTCAGACCAGGAACACTGATGTTATCCTGCTCTATCATGGGCCTTCTTATGAGCGCCTTCTGAACGAATTCGTCTATACCTTCACCAAATTTAAGTCTCTGGTCCTTCCTTATAATCGGAGCAAGGGTTATCCTTCTTGCCTCTTCTGCAATAACCTTTCTGACTCTAACCTTGTCTCCTATGGATGCGCCACAGTTGTTTCTCATGACGCTGTCTATTCTCACGATGCCTCTGTTCTCGTCTTCCGGTCTTGCACGGTATACTCTGCCCACGGTTTTCTTTGTCTTCTCTATTTCCACTACATCTCCTATCTCAGCGTTAAGTGCAGCTCTGGACTCCTCATCCAGCCTGACCCTTGACATTCCCGGATCGGTGGAATTAGCCTCTGCCACTCTAACAATTATGCCATCCTCGTAGGCCATGACTACCATAATTAATATGGGTATTTTAACAATTTTATTGGGCTCTACCTATGATTTATAAACCTATGCTTTCATTGTGCATGTGTCTCATGTAACTTTTTCGTAATACCTGTGTTTTTTCAGGTTCAATATTATCTTCTTCAAACATCTTCTCCCTAACAGAGCAGAGAAAAACAGGGATTATTAGCTATATATCCTTAAGTTATACTCCATGGTGGAGAATAGCGATCTTATTATTGTCGGCGCCGGAATAGTCGGACTCTCATCTGCCTATTATATTAAAAAAAATAATCCTGATATTACGATCAAGGTGATAGACAGGGCTTCAACCTTTGCACAGGGAAACACTGGAAAAAGCGCTGCAGGATTCAGAAACCTTTTCACATCTGACATAAACTTCAAGCTTTCAGATTCCACAACGAAGTTTTATCGACATGTTCAGGAGGAGATGGGAATTGATCTTGGAATGAAGTTCGTGGGCTACCTATTCCTTTTTGGAAAAAACATGCCATTCTGGGTTGACGTCATGCTGGAAAGGAAGATAGCCGTTCTAAAGAACCCTGATGATGTCTTTGAAGATGGCATTCTTTCCAAAATACCTGAAAGGGAAAGTGCAGATTTAATGTCGCTTCAGGATGTGGAAAACACCCTTTACGGACCGGAATGTGGAATAATAGAACCTGATCTGGTATCTTCATTCTACTATGATGAATGCAGGAAGATGGGTGTAGAGTTCCAGTTTTCAACTGAAGTTAAAAAGGTGAACATGGCTCCTGTGCAGCCATTAAACTTCCCTGGAGAACCATTCATATGGCAGGACAAAAAGATCGAATCCCTGACAACAGACAGGGGCGATCTCACTGCTGAAAGATATATCTTCGCAACTGATGTCTGGACAACGGGTCTTCTGGATCCAATCGGTATAGACAGCCATATCAGGCCAAAGAAGAGGCAGGTCTTTCAGATAAGCGGAGAAAGTATACAGAGGATCCTGTTTTCCTGCAAATTGAACGATGAGCATATAATTCCATTCACCATCCTCCCTAAATCTGGTGTATATCTGAGGCCTGCTGTAAAGGAAAGGTCTCTCTGGGTTGGCGTGGCCGATGATCTTGGCAGGGACTTCTCATTCACTGAAGATCCGCAGGCAGAAGAAGATTTTTACAACTATAATCTGAGAACCATAGCTGAATCATATTTCCCCGGATTCAAAAATTCATCAATGACTGCTAAATGGGCCGGTTACTACTCCTATAATACGCTTGACAAAACACCCTGGGTATTCCGCTTCATGAACGCTGTTGTTGCCACCGGCACCAGCGGATCTGGCATTCTGAAGGGGGATGCCATCGGCAGGATCGTCGACGCATACTTTTCTGGAAGGGAAAAGGTCCAACTGTACGGAGGTTCCGAGATCCCATCCAGTGCACTTGATATTAAAAGGGAGAGAGTGGAGGATGAGCACGTTATCCTATGAGATTATGATTTTTCCGTCACGATCTGTGAATGCCCTTATGTATCCAGTATTTCCAAATGTTTCCGGCAGTGTTATGTAGGATGCACACTCTTTTTCTTGAATATACTTGAGAATCTCGCTGAATTCCCTTTCATTCAAAAGGGTAACTGGCAAATTTGCATATGATCCATACTCCCTGACCGCCTGGAGAATGCCTTTGTTATCATCCTGTATCACACTAATCTCATCAATTTTCGAAATAAC
>JAMCUH010000002.1:12189-16417 GCA_023379435.1 Thermoplasmatota archaeon
GTTGTTACGGACAGGTTCAAACCCCTTTTCCTGAAAGATAACACCTTCTCAATTACCGTGAGTGTCATGTCGTTATGTATTTCCTTTCCAACTGATTTTGCAACATTGGCAAGGGAGACCATTTCCTGCATTGCTCTAATCATCATGTCATTAATGGGAAATGAATCATCAATCAGATGATTAATATCAGGATATTTTAACAATACCCACTGCTGGAAAAGGGGGCTCTCCTTCACCAAAGAATGCAGATCAGATGTTTCAATACTGACGAACTGGGGAAAGGCGGCGAAATAAAAATCACTGTAATCCACTGGAATCTTAAATGCATACGATTCGTTTTCCGGTATTCCAGGAAAAGCCTGCCAGTATGAGAATCCATCGATGGAGGAACGTGTCCCTGATCCGGAGACGAGTTTAGCGAATCTTGATATTTGTTCCTCCTGTGGTTCATGGTTCATTACATTTCTCAAGAGAGCCATGGATACTGCGGATGCAACCGCCGCTGACTCGCTCAATCCTTTGGCTTTATCATATTTCCTACTCATTTTAACGTAGAAGAGAAAACGTGCTTCTGTACCAGTTAAGTCCCGAAAAATGTCAAGGGCCTTCTCTCCCCTTTCCTGGTATCTCTCAATATATTCTCCATTGAAAATGATATGATCCCTTGCCATGCCCTTCACAGGCATACAGCAGACTTCACATAATGCGAAATCTGTTCTGAATGATATGCTTGGATTGTACGGTATGTGATATTTTGGATCATAGTATCCAAGAAATTTCTCGATTGCCTTTATGGAATATCCATAACCGTAGGATATTTTACCGTATTCAATGCTGATATCAGGATCTGATACTTCCTTATACAGCCCAAGATCCCTCAATTTCCGGGAGAGCTTTATTCCCTCTTCCCTCGCTTTTTCCTCATAGTTCAAGAAAATCACCTATGTATCTTAATGAATCATTAACAGCATAATTGTAATCCGTTGTGTCTATGATCCTTATTCCATGATCTTTGCATTCTGAAATGGATTCTTCCATCATGATCCTGTATTCATTTAAATGAGAAGAGAGTCTTTCCCCGGGTGATCTGAAATGTGTATATTTCGTCCTCTCGTTAAGCTTCGATGCATGGATATCACCATCCTTCACAAACAGGTAGAGGGGGATCGTTTCCTCCAGCACAGAAGAGTAAAGAGATGGAAGAAAATAAAGTGTTTCCATTATTACCATCTCTCCATTTTTTGAGGACCGTTTTATAATCCTGGTGATTCCTGGTGACATGATGGAAGACTGCTCTCTGAATCCTTTTAATATATTTTCCCTGTTCTTTTCACCGTATTTCTTCCATGCATCATAAACACTTGTTCCCATGATGTTCGTTGCATTGTCGTATGCCCTATAGAACTCCCTCAGGTAATCCCCTGAAAGGACGTTTCCTATCTTGAAGTGTGATGCAATTTCTGCAGATATGCTGGATTTTCCAACGCCCGGCACACCACCAATAAAAATACAGTACCTTTTCATGCTGTGATCTACCATATATCCCATTCCTTCATGAGATCCCTTGTATCCTTTACCTTGCACCATTTCATTAGAACATCAAGGCATTCAAAGTAGACTCTCTCATTTCTCGATGATATGGCATCTGAGAGTATCACAGGTTCCAGGTTTTCCCTCAATGCCCCTATAGTGCTGGCCATTATCTGGTGTTCAGCATCAAAGCCACATATGTAAATTCTATGAATCCCATTTTTCATAAACTGATCCACAAGAATGGATGAGAGAAATGCATCCGGGAAGTTGATTTTATCAATGTCATGATGGGAAGACAATCTCTTAAAATTTTCAAGAAAGCTTCTATCGTACTTTGTTTCATGCGCAGAAGAATAGGATCCATCAAGCTCAATGCTATTGGTAAGAGAAGCTGTTATTCCAATAATGCCAATTCCAGTTTCATGAGAGGCTTTCTGAATGAATTCGAGGGCAGCAACCATTTCGAACTTGCTGAAACAACGTGAGAATCTTTCCTCATCCATGTTTATGAATAAAAAGGCAGATTCTCCCTTTGAGTGAATGGGCATATTGGATTCATCATGCCAGTTTATTTAACCATTCTCTTGAATGATATTTACATCACTCAGAGAAACGTATTCCAGTTTTATTAACCGGAAACCATATCCCTTTTCATGTTATATGTGGAACCTGAGGCTGGAATCAAACCCATTGTTGATTTTATAAGATCATCGAAAAATACCCTTGATATCAACTGCTATCTTATAGACGACACTGTGATCATTGAGGAGATAAAAAATGCTGTTAAAAGAAAGGTAAAGGTAAGAATCATGGTGGACGGAAGACCCTATGGGGGTTCCGGTTCGCATCTGGAAATAAGTGACCTTCAGAAGACAGGTGCTCAGGTAAAAATTGCTCCTTCCAGGTTTGAAAAGCCGGGAGTTTTTGACCATGCAAAATACATGGTTAATGATGATTCCGTTGAGATAGGTACTGCCAATCTCACTGAAGCTGCATTCATTAAAAATCGTGAATATATTCTCATCGAGAGGAATTCTGATCTTGTTGAAGATCTTTCCAGTGTGTTCAATGCAGACTGGCAGGATTCAGAGGCAGGAAAGAAACCTAGAAAGGGCCTGGTCATCTCTCCCGGATCAGAGACGGATCTTGCAAACCTTATTGAGGAACCAGGTAAAATTTTCATAGAGACTGAGGAAATGGGTGATGACAAGAAGGTTCTTGAAACTCTGGAGAAGAAAGGGAAAAAGATATACATCATCGTTCCTTCAACTGTTTCCGGCGAGGATCAAGTCAACATAAAGGCACTGACAAGAAAGGGTGTGCGTTTCAGATTTATGAATCCTGATCATGTGTATATGCATGCAAAGCTGATTCTTTCAAAGAAAAGGTTTTTCACCGGTTCTGAAAATTTCTCCACATCGAGTCTCAATAAGAACAGGGAGGTTGGTATTATAATGGATCACAGGCATTACATGAAAATCCTGAGGAAAACATTCAAAGCCGACTGGAAGATGGCTGACACAAAGATCCCGAAAAGTTAAATTTATTCAGATATACTGCCATATGGGGTCTTCCCACAGATCATATTCCTCTTTAACCTCCTTGATCGGGATATTCTTGACCTTACCTTCTTTTTTAAGATCATTGAACCTTGAAAAAAGTTCCTTCGGACTTTCCTTGGAAAGGGAGTCAAACGTCTCTTTTACAGCCTTTTCATGAAGGGGGTGAAGGCTGCTCATTCCTGCTCCCACAAAAAGAACCCTGTAGTATTTCTTCTCATCCAGTGTTACATGAAAAACCCTGAAATCAAGTTTGAATTTGTCACTTAGAGTGGATACAGTAAGGTTAGCAAGAGCTTCAACTATCTGCGGTGACTCGGAATCCTGGTTAAGTTGAAACGCGATTTCTACTCCCTTGGCCATAGCTGGTATAAGGAAACAATCATTAATACTCTTTCCTAAACTTAATGATAAAGGCACAATGCAAAAGTGATCATTACAAGTTTCAATGATCCACCATGCCATGAAATAAGCAGGAATTCCAAGAAATATTCAAAGCTGAGAATATTAGGTTTCTCTATGGTGCCTGATAGTTATATGATGAAACGGTTCACGATGTTCTTTCACGCCAAAAAGGGAGAATTTTAAAGATACCGTGTTAAAAAAATTGGCGATGTTATGAGCCTAAAGTTTGGATTTCAGGCAATCAAACATCTGAGTTATTATCTTTTCAGCCTGCCCCTTCATCAGTCTCTGACCCAAACCTGCCAGTTTTCCACCTACGTTTGCATTCGCAGACCATTTCATAACAGTCTTTCCGCCTTCACCATCAGAAAGATCCATCACGGTAACAAGATCCAGAGATCCGCCGGAACCAGTTCCTGAAGCCTGGAGTTTTGCATGTGTTGGTTCTTGTTTTTCCGTTACTGTGAAATGGAGCTTAAAGTCAGTCTTGATAAAAGATATTCCGGCCCTTACAACCACCGTGTAATCATCGCTGTTCTTTACCTCTATTTCCTTGAGGCCTGGTATGCATCCGGATATTTTGTTTGGGTCCATTACATAAGCGAACACCTTTTCTTTTGATGAAGAAACCTCGAAAGTTCCATTAAAATCCATATCTCTCACTCCTGTTTAAATAAATATCACTTTTCTATTTAATAATATTACCTAAACTTCCGGTCCAGAGATCACGG
>JAMCUH010000003.1 GCA_023379435.1 Thermoplasmatota archaeon
CAGGGAAAAGACACAGCGTTCCGTTATGTATTTAACCTTCTTATGATACTTTACGGCCTGCTTTCCGCTGAAGAATATTTTGAAAACGTTTCTTACGAACTTTTTAACGCCTTCGCCTGAATTTACCTTCACTTTTCCATCATCAAATGAAATGTCCACGTTACCTGCCTCGAATGATCCTGCAAATATCACCGAGGGAGTGCCTTCAGCTATAACCGGAAAACCTCCAGGGCCTGTAATGAGGTTATCAACGTATGAGGGATTCACATTGCCTGATCTGTCAACCTGAAGAAAACCCAGGGCAGCCATATCTATTATGCCACCTTCGTAGTTGGAGAACATGTCGGGAATAGAGGATAATGCAAATGCACCCATGGAAATACCAAAGTTAGCTCCTGTGAGTGCCAGGCCACCCCAGGGACCGGATTCAACCACTGTGACGATACTTGAGGAGAGACCCTCCTCCTGTATGAGCCCGGACACCAGTGCAGGAATTCCAACTCCTAGATTTATGAGGAGTGGTCCCCCATTTGACAGAAGGGTGTTATATATCTCCAGGAGAGTCCTCCTGGCGATGACCTCCTGAAGGAACGACTTGGGTGGGGGATTGAATTTTTTGTTAATCCCCATAAGGTCGTCAGCTTTTTTGGAGAAGGAGGCCATGGGATCATATGCAAATGAACTTGCCTGCCAGTGATATTCTGGAGGTGATGTAACGACATAATCAATCAGCGGATACGGCACTTCAACTCTTCTTGGACTATAGCCATTGTCAGAATTTACCTTGAGAACCTGTGCAAAAACCTTCCCTGGGTTAGGCCTTGCCCTTGTGGCCTGTGATATGCTCAGCACCGTTCCCTTAATTGGCTCGTCTTCCATGGAAAGATTTCCCATCTTATCGGAAGAAGTTGCCCTAATCAGTGCAAAGTCCGGTTTTGGGGCCCTGTAAATCAGGTAATCCTCCCCAGCAAGGTCTATTCTGTTTACCTTGCAAAGCTTTTCTTCTCTTGCCGAATCGTTAAGTGCACCAGCATCGTACCTCGGATCAAGAAATGTATCTATTCCGATTTTCGTCAGGACACCCGGTCTTCCCGAGGCAATCTCCCTGAACCAGTAGGAGGCAATGCCAATGGGCCAGCCATAGATTTGTATCCTGTTTTCCAGCGCCAGTTTTTGAAGATATGGAGAGAATCCCATAAACGGGACCAGAATAGCCTTTATGAAGGAATAGTCCTTTTCTTCGTAGATACGCTTGAAAACAATATCCATGGCCCTTCCAGGAGCTGCTGGTAAAGCATCAGTTTCTATCATAAGTTGGGCAGGATGACCGGTTTCAGTGTATCTTTCAAAAAGTTTCAGAATCAGGTATTCTGGCGTTGTTGCGAGATTAAAACCCGAAATTGCTACAGTTGATCTATCATCCACCAGGGAAAAAAAGGAATCATCCTCACCATTTATGAACTGTGGTCTCAATTGAGTCACTGCTGAATAATTGTCTAAAATATAAGTATGATGCCTTATGATTACTTTTCACAATGTCAGCGATATTTCTAGTTGAATAGAAGAAAACTATGGACCTTGATCCTCCTCAAGGAATTTCGCATAGTTGTAATCGTCCATCTCTATGACAAAGGTTCCCTCATAACCACAGTCAAGACACCTATACTGACCAGTGAAGAAGAACATGGTCCTGTCAATATTGTCAGACTTACAGTTTGGACAAACGGTATGCAATGTCAATAGTAATACTGGGTGAATATTACACTTTTCCATCCTCACTTGATCACAAGAAGGAGCACTGGGAAAAATGTCCGCGTTATGCACGTAGTGGTAAGCAGCATCCCTTACGATATCCATGAGATAAAATGGAAACAGGTAAAAATATGGCCGAAAAATGCGGCAATTTCATGTATTATGGATAACCAGATCCTCATAATCAGTGTGGCAGAATAAGAGCGTTTGTCAGAAATTCTCATTATTCTTAAATGTTGTTCGGAATTTAAATGCAATTCTCTGTATCAGAATTATATACATCTTTTCACATCTCATTTACATGCGAGGGACCGGTCTCAAGGTTACCATAATTTCAGTGATCCTTGTTCTAACTCTATTCCATTCAATTTCAAATCAGGATAATAACAATTCTCTGGGCTCTCATACATTCGTTGTGACTGCAAACGACACGAAAACACCCATCAAGCATGTGATAAACATCTTTTTTGAAAATCACAGTTTTGATAATTTTTTTGGTATATATCCTGAAGATTCTCATGGCACTAATTCCTCCCTGATGGCAAACCTCTCAGTGCCGGTCAATCTTTTAGGCAATCAGAGCGATTTATCAAAACTTACTGCCGTTCCAAACGGCTCCTTTGGTACAACGGATCCCATAGAAGGATGGGCTCCATATCACCTCGACTGGAATCATGGAGCCATGAATGGATTTCTGAACGGTAGCGGGAAGCAGTCACTTTCATACTTCACCGCCTCGCAGATGTCTCCCCTCTGGGATCTTGCCGAGGAATATGGTCTTGCAGACAACTATTTTGCTCCGGCAATATCTGAAAGCACACCAAATCATCTGTATTATCTTGCAGGGTATTCTCCTGTAATTAATGATTACGGCCCCCCTCCATACATACCGTTCAGCGAATCAGTTATGGGAGAACTCAGTCACTTTGGCATAAGCTGGGCATGGTACGTTCAGCCACCAACTTTTAACTTTCCTGACTGGAGGTTCTTCAGTGGCATTGACCATTATTCCGGTAATTTGAGAAGCTGGTACAGCTTTGAGGGAAGCCTGGCTAACGATACACTACCATCCGTATCCTGGGTGTTCACTCAAGGGATCAATATTTACTCGGGAGCTCCACCAAATAACGTTGATTGTGGTGAACTATGGCTCCTCCATGTTATAAATTTAATTGAGGAAAGTCCCGAATGGAATTCCACTGCCATTTTCATAACATGGGATGAATTCGGGGGCTATTACGATCAGGTATCGCCTCCGGTTCTTGACGGTGAACAGCTTGGTTTCAGGATTCCATTGATAGTTGTTTCGCCGTTTTCAAAGGAGGATTATATATCATCAACGCTCATGACACACACATCCATCATTGCGTTCATTGACTACAACTGGAAAATTCCTGCCCTGAACCAGTTTGTTTCTGTGTCCAATATTCCCCTGGATTTCTTTTGCTTTCCTTCTAATGGAAATGATAAAACGTTCTTAAGAGGGTCTTACAACATAGCAGCTGTAGGAGGTTTCGTCATTCCCAGCACGATAACATACCATATGAACGAGACTATGCTTGATTTTGACTACGCATCTCACTTTCCTGTAACTCCCCAGATCCCATTTGGAAACCTGACATATTCCAGATACGGGTCCTCAAACCTGACTCTATCCATGATAAATTCATCCCTGTATATTCACAGGGATGTTACTTATACACCTTTCACTTTATCCTCTTATTTTCTGGTTTTTCTTATTATGATCAACGGTGTGGCTGCCTCTGCCGCAATATGGAGGAAAAAGCATGTCTGAACATTTAATTTCTCATGATCGGGCACTTTACGTGCTATCTGTGCTGGGTGCATCTCTCTTTTGCTCATTTTTGACGCTTAGTTTGGCATACATGGTCGGGTTCATCGATGTCATTGGTTTCAAGACGGAGCTTATTCCAATAGTTTCTGGTCTGGTTCCTGGTGTTGTATTGTTTACTTTCCTAGGAGTTATATCAATGGGTAAGTCTCATTTATCAAGGATATTTGCAGGAATTGTTGCTTTAACTGTGATTTCCCTGCTTTCATATATCATACTCAGGATTCAGGATTATACACTGACATATGTATTATATGCATTACTCTCATTCATGATCAGCTTCTCGGCCTATCCAGTTTCTCTTATTTTCTCTTACTCTTATAATGTAAAATCAAGGTTAAGTGAAAAAAGCATTTTTGCCCTGTTCATAGGAGCACTGTCAGTATTTCTTATTCTCATGGATGCAATCATCTACGAATTACTTGGTCAGCATACCTTGCCGCAGGAACTCGACTTAAATGGATCATTATCTTTCTTCATTGCTCTTCTGTTATTATACCTGTCCTGGAAACATGAGACAGCAATTAATGTAACCTGAATTGTTCTGAATGATATCAATTCTCTTTGAACGTCATGACAAAGGTGACCTTCAGGGCCTGAAAGGTCTACATGATCAAAACATCAACCAAATTCTCTCAGGGCCCGTACTGTAAGTGATATAGCTCAGAGAATACTCCTTCCCTTGATAATAGATCATTAAATTTCCCGGTATCCACTATCCTTCCCTGATCAATCACAACGATTTTATCGGCAAGTGAAACCATGGAGAATCTATGTGTTATCAGTATGAGGGTCTTGGACTTCAGGTAATCCTTGAGTGCAGATATGATGATCTTTTCCGATATGGGATCAATCTGGGAAGTCGGCTCATCTAGAATTATGATTGGGGATTCCCTTATGAAGGCCCTCATTACGGATATGGCCTGTCTCTGACCTTCTGAGAGGTTCCTTCCCATTTCACCAACGTTTGTGTATATCCCTTCAGGAAGAGAATCAAAGATTTCCTTCAGACCGTATTTCATTGAAAGCTGAATTATGTAATCATCTGTGGCATCTGGTTTCGAGAACTGAATGTTCTCTATAACTGTTCCACGGAACAAAAATGGGTCCTGCAGAACAGGAGAGACCAATTTTCTCCAGCTTTCGATGTTTATGTCGTCAAGCTTGCTTCCGTCCAGCGTTATGCTCCCCTTTTGAGGTGAATAGAATCTCATGACCATATTGGAGAGTGTGGTCTTTCCGGCCCCCGTGTGACCAACAATGGCTATCTTCTCACCCTTCTTAATCTTCAGGTTTATATCCTTGAGAGCATAGTTATCCCCATAGGCAAAACTTACCTCGTTGAAAGACAATTCGTTCCAGTCTGAAAGGTCCCTTATGACAGGGTCTTTAACAACCTCCTGCGGGCTGTCAATTATACCATATATCCTCACAAGGCCCACTGCAGCAGACTGGTAAGATGTATATAACTGTGAAAGCGACGTAACAGGATCAAAGAATTCCTGAACGTAAATGATAAATGATACCAGAATACCAACAGTTGCGATTCCTGAAATGAGCTGAAGGGAACCGGCAATGATGACAATGGCTATTCCCACAGCCTCCATGAATGCTACCGTTGCACCATAGAAGGAGGAGAGTCTTGCTGCCTTCACGTTTGCCTTTAAATTGTCCTGATTGAGTACATCAAATCTTTCGTAAGTAGGCTCCTCCACGTTGAACGACTTTATGGATCTCATTGCACTGATATTTTCCGCAAGGTTACCTGTTATGGCAGCTATGGTTCTTCTGGTTCTCAGATAGTTCCTTCTGACCCTTCCCTGCATGCTGAAGGTGAAACCAACCATGACAGGAATTATGATCAGGGCATAGAGCATTAAAGGAAAATCAAGATATGCCATTACGGCAACGGAAATAATAACCGTTGCGATTCCTGAAACGACCTGCGGGAGCTGAAACGTCAGAAAATCGCCAAGGCTTTCGGCATCGTTTGATATCCTGCTTATGAGATAGCCGGTCTTTACCTTGCCATAGAAATCCACTGGCACCTTCTGAAGGTTCTTGAACGCACTATCCCTCAGATATTTCACAGATATCTGGGCAAGTTTTGTTGATTTAAGTGTTCTGACCCTGTTGGCAAGGAATGTGATAAAATAAAGGACAAGGAAGAGAAGTGCGTATGTAACTAGAAAAATGAGCCTTCCGGATATGATGTTATCAACAGCATATCCTATCACAAGGGGATAGAATGCACCAGCAACGGCTGCTATGGCCACTGAAAGAATAAGAATGGATGAATCCTTCCTGTATGAAAAGATATGGGAGAGCAATCTCCTGAGCACCTTGGAACCCTTTGCGGATTTCATCACCTCCTCTTCAATCTCTTCGTAGGTCGGCAGTGCCCCTCACCCCCGCATCAACATCCCTCATCATGACCGAGGTTTCCGTGTCTTCAATTTCAGGAAGGGGCTCCTCTCTTACAAGGGTGCCATTCTCTATCCTGATGACCCTATCACAGAAACGCAGTGCTGATTCCCTGTGGGAGACAAGTATAATGGATATGTCCCTGAGCTCCTTCTTTATTGTCCTGAGCATGTTCAGTTCCGTCTCCGGGTCAACACTTGACGTTGCATCATCCAGTATCAGAATCTCTGGTTTACCATAAAGTGCCCTGGCCACGCCAAGTCTCTGTTTTTGCCCGCCTGAAACAGTTATGCCCCTCTCACCAACGAGAGAATCATATTTTTGTGGAAGAGTCTCGATGAAATCGTCAATCTGTGCAACTTTTGATGCCCAGACAACTCTTTCCATACCATAATCCTCTCTGCCGAAAATGATGTTCTCCATAACGGAACCTGAAAGAATATTGATCTCCTGAGGAACGAGGGCCACCTTTCTCCTGAGCTCATCAAGCCTTATATCGTTTATATCCTGGCCTTCAATTTTTATATTGCCAGAAGATGGCTCGTAAAATCTTGGGATTAGGCCAACAAGCGTGCTTTTCCCGGCTGCAGTTCTGCCGGTTATCCCAAGTACCTCACCCCGGTTTATACTGAAGCTGATATCCTTCAGGATGTACCTGTTCCCTCTCTTGAAAGCCACATCCGAAAAGCTCAGCGTTGAACCTTCAGGTATCCTCATTCCCGATGTAACCTGTTCTTCCTCCGCCGGATCAAGGACCTCAGATATCCTTTCAATTCCTGCACTGGCATTCTCCGACCATACTATGAGTCTACCAAGGAATCCCACAGGCATGCTTATCATGGTGAAGATATTTATTGCAGACACGAGTGATCCAACAATTCTTGGACCTATGAGATCAATATAACCACCGTACAGAAGAACAGCGGTAGCAGCTCCACTGACAACAAACGGCATTATGTTATTGTAGAAGCCCCTGAGCCGGGCCACATCCATGTATTCCTCGTAGTAGTTGTCTGTGGTGTCCTGGAACTTATCTGTTTCTTGGTTTTCTGCTGAGAATCCTCTAACCACCCTTTGACCGACAATGTTTTCCTGGAGCTCTTCGTTCATCCTTCCATACTGCTCTCTTATGTTTCTCCAGTGAACTCTCTGCTTTTTCTGAAATACTATCCCCAGATATATTATCAGAGGGACTGCTGCAAGGAAGAACAAGGCGTAAACAGGGTTTAGTGTGAAAAGCAGGTATAAAGCAACACCTATGAGCATCAGTGTTGGAATTAGCTGGGAAAGCGTGTTGAGAATGAAGTTAATGCTTGCCTGAATATCCATTGTTAACCTTGAGAGCAGATCACCAGATGCCTGTCTTTCGTAGAATGAGAACTTCTTCCTGAGCATGTGAGAAACAAGCTCTTTTCTCACATTGTATCCATAGCTCTGTGATAGATACTGTGAAGAATAGTTCATCACAAATCTTGTAACAGAAGATATTATGGAAACAATGATGATAAGAATGGCAAAATGTTCAGCCAGAGCTATATTCTTTAATTCAACCTGTGTAACTGAATCTCCAATATATATTGGAACGAGCAACCTTGAAACAATACTGACAGCTGAAAAGGAGAAGATGACCCAGAGGATCCACTTCCTGCCAGTCATGTAATTGATACCAAAACGAAGCGGTTTTAAGAATCCAAATATCCCGAGGTTTAATTCTTTTTTTTGTATTGTTATTACCTCCAGTAAGTAAATGATATGATTCCATTGTTATTGTTTCATCATAGAATAAATTTTTTATTATTTAAGCAATTTTTTCCCATAGTAAGGGCACATAAGGGTTAAATATTGTTTACGGCTTCCGGAAAAGCAAACCATACGCCCAGGGCAATGCATTTATGCAACCCTAACACCCCGACCATTGCTTGTGGAGAGGGGTCATGCGTAACGGTTTAAGGTGGTAATATAAAATGGCAACGCCTCATCATCCGAGAAGAGGGTCTACTGGGTACTATCCAAGAGTGAGAAAGAAGGGTCTAAGAGCTGATGTCAGGTCCTGGCCTGAGCTTGATGGGAAGCCTTCTGTGGAAGGATTTGCTGGATACAAAGTTGGCATGACACACGTGGAGATGGTCGATTACAGGAAATACAGTACCACTGCAGGTCAGAGCATTGTAAGTGCAGCTACTGTTGTTGAGGTACCTCCACTGAAGGTATTAGGTATTCGCTATTATGGCGATGATTACAGAGGCAAGGTTACGATTGGCGAAACATGGGCTGATAACATTCCAAAGGAGCTTAACAGAAGGATTCCGGTGAGAAAGGAAAAAAATGACAAACAGATGGATACGGGCATTGTGTCCGATGTCAGGATGATAGTATGCACAAATCCTAACGAAATCACCGGATTACCAAAGAAAGTTCCGGACATCTTTGAACTTCCCGTTACGGGCAACACAGTGAAGGAGAAGGAAGATTATGTCAAAAGCTTTCTTGGAAAAGATATATCATTTTCAGAATTTTCAGCACCTGGAAAATTTGTGGATGTTATTGCAGTAACCAAGGGAAAAGGATTTCAGGGGTCTGTGAAAAGATTCGGTGTGAAACTTCTATCCCACAAAAACAGGAAACACAGGAGAATGATAGGCACCCTGGGACCATGGCATCCTGACTGGGTCAGGAATACTGTTCCACAGGCAGGCCAGGTGGGTTCTCACCAGAGAACAGCTCACAACATAAGGGTTCTTCACTTCGGAACGAAAAACGATACGGGAAGCATTAATGTTAAGGGAGGTTTTCTTTCCTATGGTCTCGTAAGGAACGATTACGTTCTACTTCACGGTTCCATACCCGGTCCATCAAAGAGACTGATCAAAATGAGGGTGGCATCCAGGCAGCAAGTACCAGATTCCTCATCCATGTCACTGAGCTACATCTCTCTGGAATCGAAGCAGGGTGATTAATTTGAAAGTGAATGTATACACGAAGGAAGGAAATGTTTCTCATACCATGGATCTGCCGGATGTATTTAACTCTCAACTGAGGAGGGACGTCATAAGGAGAGCACACAGGGCAATATCCCTTTCACTGAGGCAGCCATGGGGTTCCAAGCCATTTGCCGGTATGCGTCAGGTGGGTCACAACCTGGGTGCAAACCATGGCATCGCAAGGCTCCCAAGAGTCTCCGGCGGAAACAGGGGCGTCATCCTCGCATCCATGGTTGGAGGAAGGAGTGCACATTCCCCAAGGACTGAAAGGAATCTTTACGTCAAAATAAACAAGAAGGAAAGAAAGATGGCACGGGACTCAGCCATTGCTTTTACAGCCTCACTGGAAGATGTGAAAAAAAGAGGACACAGAATATCCGGTAACGTTACGTTACCGATCATTGTGGATTCTTCAGTGACAGGTATAAAGAAGGCAAAGGACGCTGTTTCTTTCCTCAAATCCATTGGGATCTACGATGACATAACAAGAGCGAAGGAGGGAACCAGGGTTCGTGCAGGAAGAGGTAAGAGCCGAGGCAGACTTTACAAGCAGCCAAAAAGTATCCTCATAGTGAGGGAAAATGGTGAAGACAGGAAGAGGTAAGAGCCGAGGCAGACTTTACAAGCAGCCAAAAAGTATCCTCATAGTGAGGGAGAATGGTGAAGACATGAGCGCATTCACTGATCTTCCCGGTGTGGATATGGCAACACCTGAAAGCATGAGCCTGAGAAAACTGGCTCCTGGAGGAATTCCGGGCAGGCTCACAATGTTCACGGTTTCAGCTATGGAAAGAATTGGAAAGGTGAAGCAGGATGCATGAAATAATCATATCACCGATTGCGTCAGAAAAGACCACTCTAAATATGGAAAAGGAGAACACTCTCACTTTTCTTGTAGACAGAAGGGCAACAAAGCCAGAAATCAAGAAGGAAGTGGAAACAAGATTTCAGGTGAAGGTCATAGATATAAGGACCATGATATTCAAGGGCGGAAAGAAGGCCATTGTGAGGTTATCAAGCGATAATTCCGCTGACGAAATATCTGGAAGGATAGGAGTATTTTGAGGTGAACCAATGGGAAAGATGATATCAGCACAGAGAAGGGGAAAAGGGGGACTTGTATATAGGTCACCAAGTCACAGGCACCTGTCGAGGATGACATTGCCAAGAGATGGCGAATATACTGTTCATGATGTTACGCATGCGCCAGGAAGGAATTCCCCCGTTCTTGTTCTCAGGGACGGTGAGGGCAGGAAGTCCTACCAGATAGCCTTTAACGGTGCATCGGTTGGCCAGTCAGTACGTTCCGGCGGTGATAATACAAACCCAGGTTACACCACTGCACTCGGTCTAGCCTTTAACGGTGCATCGGTTGGCCAGTCAGTTCGTTCCGGTGGTGATAATACAAACCCAGGTTACACCACTGCACTCGGTCTAATTCCAGACGGTGCCAGGGTTCACAACATTGAGAGCATTCCAGGTGATGGGGGCAAATTCTGCAGAACGGCAGGATCTTCCGCACTGGTTGTGAGTCATGGTGATTTTGTCACTCTCAGGCTCTCATCAGGAAAGATGAAGGTTTTCAATCCCAAGTGCAGGGCAACCATTGGTATCGTCGCCGGCTCCGGGGCCAGAGATTCCCCTGTTCTCAAGGCAGGCCGGCACGTGAACTACCTCAGAAGCAAGGCCAAGAGGCCTTACACTGTGAGGGGAGTTGCCATGAATGCTGTAAATCACCCGCATGGCGGGGGTAATCATCAGCACGTTGGAAGACCAAGCACCGTGGGCAGGGGCACGCCTCCCGGAAGAAAGGTTGGAAGATTGTCACACAAGAGGAGGGTTAAGTAATGCCAGCAAAGCGTCAGGCATCCGTAAAGTCAATTAAGAGAAGGGCAAGGAAGTCACAGAAGGTTACACTTGGCAGGGCGAAGGAATTTTCCTACAGAGGTTATTCACTGGAAGATCTGAAGAAAATGGATATGCAGTCACTGTTGAAGATTCTCCCTTCAAGGGCAAGGAGGTCGCTCCTGAGGGAGATGAACCATGACCAGAGAAGGGCGCATCTCAACCTCATTGGAACCGATAGTTACGTGAAGACACACGTGAGGGATCTTGTGATAATTCCACAGTATGTCGGCAAGATCGTTGATCTTTACAATGGTCACGCATATGTTAAATTTGATATAAAACCGGAGATGATTGGTCACTACCTGGGTGAGTTTGCCCTTACAAGGAAAGATGTAAAACATTCAGGTCCGGGTGTTGGTGCAACAAGATCGTCCAAATTCATGCCGTTGAAGTGATGAAAGATGAAAGGATATACAGTTAAGGAGCTCCCAGAAAATTCGGCCATTGCGAGAGGTGTTGACATGAACATTTCACTGAAGGATGCTGTAAACATAGCTCATCACCTGAGAGGAAAAACTTTGAACCGTGCAAAGGAGATCATCGATAAGGGAATTGAAAAGAACTATCCAATACCTTATTTCAGATACCTGGACAGCGTTTCCCACCGAAAATCTGTCGGCCCTGGAAGGTATCCGGTAAGGGCCCTTAAGGCGTTCAAGCAGGTCATAGGTAACGCTGAGGCAAATGCTGAATTCAAGAGCCTTGATACAGATTCCCTGATCATTGGAACAATAAGTGCATCAAAGGGAACGACCATAAAGAAATATCTGCCAAAGGCACAGGGAAGAGGAGGCGCCTCATTCAAGGAGCTTGTCAACATCGAGGTCATACTGAGGGAGGTAAGGGAATGAAGGAGAGGAAGTTCATAGCCGAATCAGTGAAGAAGCTCCTTGTTTCAGAATACATAAGAAGAGAAACAGAGACTTCAGGCTTCGGAGGCATGGACATGAAGAGAACGCCTTTCGGCACCAACATAACACTCTACGTGAATAAACCAGGTCTTGTCATTGGAAGGAGAGGCTCAAAGATACAGGAGATAACGTCAACACTTGAAAGGAAGTACAAGGTGGAATCACCACAGATAGAGGTTAAGGAGGCGGAAAGTCCGGATCTCAATCCGCAGATCGTATCAAAGAAGATTGCCCTGTCACTTGAGAAGGGCTGGTCTTACAGGAAGGCTGGCAACACGTCATTGAGAAGGGCCACCGACAGCCATGTGAAGGGTATAATGATAAGGGTTGGCGGCAAGCTCAGCGGTGAGAGAGCAAGGACACAGAAATTCTTCTACGGATCCGTAAAGTATTCAGGTGAGCCCGGGAGGGCAGGAATGCTTCATGGTTTCTCTTCTTATGTATT
>JAMCUH010000004.1 GCA_023379435.1 Thermoplasmatota archaeon
GACACTACGGGGAGTTAATTCTGATCTTACTGTAACAATGGTGAGAAACAGGGAAACTGGCAGGTATACAGTTATCAAGAATGGAAAGGGTGATGGATTTGCCGTGGTTTCGGCAATAAAGAAATTTACCGTGATATCATGTATTGATAATATGATAAGTTTTCAAGATAATGGGGCAATGGATGAGGTCATCGCTGTTGACATGGGAAAAGAAAGGCTGCTCATTACCGATCTCTCATTGAATGATCATGTAACGGAAAATTTTCAGAATAAAAATTCTCATACCTTCACATCATTCCCCATGGCACTAGTTTCTCTTGTATATGATTTTCGGGCTCCAGCTGACGAACTTCATTCTGGTATAATTAAAGTTCTTCAGGAGGCAAGCATAGAGCCAAGGTATTCATTTTCCCTTTCTCCTGGTCTTAGTGTTTCCTTTGCTGTCCCCATTGAGATGTGCAGTGAAGCCGTAATAAGAATTCATGATTTTATTTCAAACAGAGATGGCGTTTTGAATGTCAAAAACTAAGGTTGCGATCCTGGGTTCTACGGGGATCGTTGGTCAGAGACTTGTGCAGATGATGCAGGATAGCAAGGAATTTGAGGTCAATGCACTGGCAGGATCAGATCGAAATGCAGGGAAAAGATACGGGGAGGCATGCAAATGGCTTCTCTCTTCAGGAATACCTGATCAGGTATCGGCCATGGAAATTATCCCTGTTTCCAATCGTGAAAAAGTACTGCAGGATGTCGATCTTGTATTTTCATGCCTTCCGTCGGATGCTGGTGATATTGAATCCAAATATTCAGAACGCGTTCCGGTTATATCCAAGAGCAGTGCACACCGCCTTGACAAAAACGTTCCTCTCATGATTCCAGGAATAAATGACGATCATCTTTCACTTATAGATGAACAGAGGCGTTCAGGTAAGGAAGGGTTCATAGCCTGTGATCCAAACTGTTCTTCCACGCAGCTTTCCATAATCCTGAGGGCACTTGAGGATTTTGGCGTTGAAGAGGTTTTCGTTGACAGTCTTCAGGCCATAAGCGGTGCCGGTTATCCCGGTACATCCGCTATTGAAATCACAGGTAATATAATACCATACATCCAGGATGAGGAAAGGAAGATGGTAAGCGAGCCGAAGAAGATTCTTGGAACTTACGGGAATGGAACAATCAGGAGTAAGAATTTAATGTTACATGCGAAATGCAGCAGGGTAGATGTTCTGGATGGGCACACACAGAATCTCTTCATCAGGCTGAAGGAGAAATTTGATGTGGGCGACATTGAAGCTGCACTCAGGACATTCCGGCAATCAGAGGCCGCGAAAAGATGCCCCACTTCCCCAGAAAAATATATTGTTGTTACAGGGGAAATGGACAGACCGCAGCCCAGGCTTGATATCATGGTAAACAATGGAATGAGTGTTGTAGCAGGGCGCATAGAAAAAGATCAGAACTACTGTAAAATGACAACCGTATCGCATAACACCATTCTTGGTGCAGCCGGTGGTGCAGTTCTTCACGGGGAACTGCTAAAGCTAAAGGGTTATGTCTGATTATGGTGCATATACCTCATGCATGGAAACAACGGGCTCTGATTCCATGTATTGATCTGGAACGGATCTCAAAAGTGATTTCTTAAATTCCTCACTCTCGTACCACTGATTAAAATCCCCTATGGAATCCCATTCCGTCATCATGATCACGGTTTTACCCATAAGGGGTTTCATGAATCTCGCATTTCTGAATCCGGGGAATTTCGAAAGATTACTGAAAGCACCTGGAAGATCCCTTTCAACGTTTTCCAGGAACTGATCCTTTATTGAGAAATGGTGCTGAACTACTATCATACGATCCTGTCAGCAAAAGTCTTCATCGGGTCAACAATGCTCTTGCCATGCTCATCAGAAACCACCTGGAGTGCCGGCGGGTTCTCCAGGTATGACTTGCTGTGCTCGCTGATCCTCTTTGGGAAGCTTGGTACCGTTCTGTTTTCAAAGAATATACCTGTGGGAATTCTGTCATCCCATTCCATACCTTTTTTATATGCTTGCTGGTATTTCTCCATTAGCTGTTCCTCGTTGCTGTTTGTTATGACCGGGTCCCAATCTTTGTCATCCTCAAGCTTGTAAACTTTCTTCCTGAAAACCTCCATGGTGTTTACGTTGTTGTATGTTGGGCATGGTTGCAGAATGTCTATGACAGATGAGCCCTCATGCACCATGGCTCTCTTTATGATATCCTTGAGCTGTTTTGTGTCAAAGGAAAAACCCCTGGCAACAAAGGTATATCCTGCTGATAATGCCAGTGTGATGGGGTTAATGCTTCCAAATATATTGGGTTTGGAAAGACTCTTTGTCTGCATGCCCAGTGTCATTGTTGGAGAAGCCTGTCCCTTGGTTAGCCCGTAAACCTGATTGTCGTATATCATCACGGTGAGACCGACATTCCTCCTTCCCTCTGCTACAAAGTGTCCCGCGCCTATTCCAAGCATGTCACCGTCACCGCTTGTCACCAGGACCTTGAGGTTCGGATTGGCCAGTTTTATTCCAACCGCAAACGGAATCGCCCTTCCATGCAGTGTATGAATTCCGGCCACATTGACATAATGGGGTGTTTTACCCGAACATCCGATTCCTGATGCCAGCACTACGTTGCGTGGGTCCGTGCCGGATTCAGACAGTGCCTGTGTCAGGGCAGTGAGAATACCAAAATCTCCACAACCGGGACACCAGTCTATTGCCAAATCAGTTCTAAAATTATGCGCCATTTCTCAATACCTCCCTTTCACTTTTTCCTTCAATAATCTTCTTTACGGCTGACAGAAGCTCATCTTCTGTCATGTGCCTTCCATTGTATTTGACAATGTTATTTTTAATCTCTATGCCCGTATTCGTTCTTATTACGGTTGCAGCCTGCGATGTCATATTGCTCTCTATGGATATTACCTTTCTCGATTTCTTGAGCACCTCTGAAACAAATTCAGATGGAAACGGCTGAAACATTCTGAGATAGAGGAGCTTTGCCCTGATCCCCTCTCTTGAGAGATCATCCAGTATATCGATGACCAGGCTCTTTTGGCTTCCCCATGTTACCAGGGTTATATCCGCCTTTTCATCACCAATTATCTGCGCCATTTCCGATACCGGTATTTCCTTGCGGGCAGTTTCAATCTTTCTGAACCTCTTTTCCATCTGTCTGTCACGCATCATGGAATCCTCAGTAACATGACCAAGTTCGTCATGTTCGTCGCCAGTCATCCAGAAGATATTGTTTCCAAAGGTTCCCATGGCTGAAATACCGTTTTCGGTATTGAGAGAATATCTTTTGATTTCACTTCCTTTTTCCGGAGAAACTCTTCCAATTATGGGAACGAGATCCGGATCAATGCTGTCTACTACCTCAGTTGTATTTGCAAGTGTTTTGTCTATGAGATGAATCACGGGCAACTGGTATCTTTGAGCGTAGTTCAGTGCCTTGATGGAATCATAGATGCATTCCTCAACGTCACCAGAGGACATCACTATTCTTGGGAATTCCCCATGCCCGGTGTTGAGAGCAAAAAGCAGGTCAGACTGTTGATTCCTGGTAGGAAGCCCTGTGCTCGGCCCTCCTCTCTGGTACATTGTTATCACAACCGGTATTTCATCCATTCCAGCGAATGATATTCCTTCGGCCATTAGTGAGAATCCAGGACCACTGGTTGCTGTGGAACTTCTAGTCCCCGTAAGTGCCGCTCCGCATGCCATGGTGATTGCAGAGATTTCATCCTCTGTCTGTATAACTGTAACACCACCTCTCTTGAGGTTTTGCGATTCCTCCTCAAGCCATTTTATTGAATCATGCTCCTCGAGTATTGTGCTTTCGTCACTTGCGGGTGTAATGGGATAGTATGTCTGAAATCTGAGTCCGCCAATGATCTTACCAATGGCAGCACCATCGTTTCCTGTCAGGAGCATTACCTTCTTTGCAGGCATCTTTCCGAGGTCCCTTATCTTGAAACCGTTGGTCTCACAGTAATCGTATGATGAATCCACAACCTTGAGATTTGGCTCAATAACCTTCTCCTTGTTTCCAAAAATATCCTTTATTGCAGATTTCGTTGAATCCTTGTCAACGCCGAGGATTGAAAGTGTCACGGAAGCACCAAGTGTATTGAAGTATCTTGTTGCAGGCCCCTCTGAAACAACAGAAGTGACAACCTTGCTAAATGGTATGCCAATCGGGATACCGCCGTTCTCCTTCATGAGGTTAAGAACACCCTTGATATTCAAGGGCTGCTTCTTGGATTCGAGTTCATTCTTAATCCTCTGGGCAGTGTCCCTCATTATCATCCTGGCCTGGGAAAGATCTGATGTTTCAAATTCTGTATCATATATGATCTTACTTCCCTTCCCAATATCTTCAAAGTGCTCGAAAATGGTGTCAGGATCAAGCGCAACCAGTACGTCAACGGGATATCTGAACGACTTCGGCTTCTCATCCTTTACCCTCAGGTGAACGTAACTGTGTCTACCCTTTATGTTTGAATGGAATTCCCTCACGGAAATAACGGGAAACCCCGAATAGGAAAAAGCTCTTGTAATCATGTTTGAGGAAGTGTCAATGCCTCCCCCCTGTGGTCCACCAATAACTATGCTTATGTCTATTTTGGACATTATGCTCTACTCTGCATCACTGCCGGATTAAAATAGTTTATTTAGCGCTGATTCCTTATTATTTCTTTAGTATTTGTGCCGAGATATATCAATACCCGTGAAATCAGGAATAATAACTGGGAAGCATGGACATTTGTTATGCAAAAAAGTTTTGATCAGGGATCAAGCCTTTTTATTTTCGTAATAAAGCACTGTGTGATTTCAAACATACATGATGCGTTGGGTTACATGCTGATAGTGTTATTAAACACCATACGATCTTGGTTCGTGTACAGGATATACAACTGCAGGAGTTCTGGAAATGAAGTGCTTAATAGTCTGCTTGCTGACGATATCGTAGGAAGACTGTCCATAGATCACATGGATGCGTCTCTCTATGGGAACGATATGACCGGACTACTCATACTTGTTGAGGGATCTGAGGATTCTCTCAAGAGAAGCGATGAAATAGTGAATAAAAGGTGTGAAATTGTCAGTAACGACATCGCAGAGAAACTTTACCAGACCATAAATGAACAGAAGAGAAGAGCGGAATCTGGGATGGGGTTCTTTTTTGAATAATATTTCCATCATTGTGACAGGAATGCCTGGCGCTGGGAAGGATGAGTTCATCTCCGTTGCAAACGTACTTGGAATGCGGGACTTTCATATGGGAAATACAGTGAAACTCTATGCTAAAAGGAAAGGTATAGAAATGACGGATACAGCCATTGGACAGTTTGCAACTCAGGAGAGGGAGAATTATGGAAAACACATATGGGCAGAAAGGACTCTGGAATCTCTGAAAGGAACAACTGGAATCGTTATTGACGGTCTCAGGAACCTTGAGGAACTCGATTATATGAGGGCAAGGATATCTGATCTCACGGTTGTGGCCATATTTGCCAATAGAAAGGATCGACTTGAGAGAATTCTAAAACGGCATAGGGTGGACGACATCAGTGATCTGGAAAGTCTCGTCAAGAGAGATAACAGGGAGCTATCATGGGGCATCGGTACAGTAATAGCACTTTCTGACAGGATGATCGTTAATGACGGTACACTTGAGGAATTCAAGATAAAATCCAGGCAACTCCTGGAGAATCTATTGAGGCAATGATTTTTAAGTAAAGCGTTCAGAGTATTCAACAATGGAATCGAAGAACGCCTTCCCAAAACTCTCACTGCCAGCATTCTCCATCTGATAGCTGAAATAAATCCTCTCAGGATGTGGCATTATCCCGACAATGTTGCCACTGATGTTGGTAATGGAAGCAGAATTCATTAAAGATCCATTGGGATTAAGTGGATATGGTGCGTCATTCCCGTTGGGATCAGAATATTTGAACAGTATCTGTCCGCGCCTTTTCAATGTGTTCAGTGTTTTTGCTGAGTCCGTTATGAATCTCCCCTCAGCATGCGCAACAGGTACTTCCCAGACCTTTTGCATTTCCATTCTTTTTTTGAATATACCATTTTCCGAAGAGAGGCGAAGGTATACGTTTCGCGATTCGAATCTGAAACTTTCATTGACATGAAGGGCAACCTTTCTTTCCCTGTCAGTGATCATGGGAAGAAGCCCCATTTCCACAAGAACCTGGAAACCATTGCATATTCCCACTATTATCTTCCCTTCCTGGTTGAATTCCTCGAGATCTTTGAGGGCGCATCGAGACAGCCTGGAGGCAAATATTATCCCGGCCCTTATGTAATCACCTGCAGAGAATCCACCGGGTATGATTATGCCCGAGAAATCGCTGAGACTCACGTCTCCATTTTCTATCCTTTTCAAATGGACATACTGGGGGTCCGCTCCACTCCTTACCAGAGAATTGAATGTTTCATATTCGCAGTTGGTCCCCTCCATCCGGAGAACGGCAAAACGAGGTTTACCGGCTCGTGCCAATTCTACTGGCCGCCTCTCCTTTCTTTTGCTTTCATCCTTAGACCGGTGTACCCACATTTCCTGCATCTCTTTGCATTTGGTGGATTCCTGGCATTGCACTTCATGCATATCTTTTTGTTAAGTCTTCTCTCAATAGCTTCCGGAAAAGGCATTATACATCCCTGTTAACATGGAGATATCACAGATCAGTATAAAAATAAGTCACAATGTTTCATATTATTCTGGGAGCTATGAGCTCGTAAAGTATCAGGAATATAACAAGCACCCCTATGAGATTGGATATCTTCGCTATTGTCACGTCACTCTGCATGGCATGGAGATGTTTGTGTCTCGATGCAATTTTTAAGGTATCCTTCAGGAACTGGCCGCCATCAACAATGATCATGGGAAGTGTGTTGAGAAGCGCAAGTAGAAAATTTGCGTAAAACAGCCAGAATATTGTGTTCATGGCACCCCAGAAGAGCCAGCTCGGTCCGGTCACATGGAAGAGGGACGTTAGTCCAGCAGGAACAGGAGAAAGACCCTGAAATGGGATCGCTATGACATCGAAAAATCCTCTGGGGAAATCAGAAAATCCAATATTTCCGAATATCGTGGATTTCATCGTGTTTATATTCTCTCCCAGAACACCAAGGTAGCTTTCCTCTATTCCAATGAAGCTCTCGTGTTTATAGGAAGCCTGGTTTTCCCCCGGATAATACTCCGCATAGTAATCGTATACGGAAGCTGTCCTGAAATGGAAGGTTTCCAGCTTAGGATTGGAAAAGTCTGAGGATGGATAATATAGAACTGATAGGTTTATATCAGTTCCAGGAGGAATCGAGTCAAGTGTGCTGGATAATACGGAAACATTGGTTATACTGACGGAATTTATGGAATAAATTACAGAACCTGACGGGATGCTAACATTGTAAGCGGGATAGCCTTTTATAAGTGCATATATCTCAACGCCAGCAGGCAATTCATGCGTCGATGTTGAAGTGCCATTATAAGTTGTAACGTTAACAAGCGTACCAGGAGCATATGATGATGATGTCAGTACATTACATGCGGCATTTCCAGTGTAATTTCCTATGGAAATGATCTCTGTTTCAGGTTTTATGAAATATGATGCTGGTGATTTGGAGTCAATGGATGAAACGTATACACCGGGGTAGGTGGCATGTGCAGCCGGCATAAATGCAAAGGCAACCACAATGAATGCAACGATTGCTATGACAATATTTACGCCTGCTCCGGACGCAAAGATCCTTCTCCTGATTACAGGATCAGTTTTCTCTATCTCCTCCTGGTCAGGTTCCACAAAGGCACCGATGGGCACAACAAAGAAGAGGGCGCCAACAGCTTTTACCTTGACATTATGCTTTCTGGCAACTATGCCGTGCATAAGCTCGTGGAGAACAACACTTATGATCAGTGCAAATGCACCATAGAAGATTGGAATTACGGGGTTCAATCCGGGAATGAACAGGAATTCAACAAGTGGTGGTGAACTCGTCACATGAATGAGAGAGCCCAGATAAGCCTCATATGCAAGAAGTGAAATGGAAAGTAAACTCCACACAAGGAAGATGACAACAGATATTTTTGAAAAGAGCTTCGCAGGGAATATCCTTGCAATTTTATCCAGTATATGCCGATCCTTTGAGGTTTTTATCATCAATGCCGGGCCGTAAAGGGAAAAATTCTTTGTTTTCTTTATCCTGCGGGATAAGTCAGCCAAAAGGACTATCCATATTATGACCACAACCAGGGCGATTACATAGCCCGATACCATTGATCCCTCATGCAAAACAAACTATTAAGTTTTAAAGTATTTTCAATTACAGAGAAATCGTTACAATTGTAGTTTAAATTGAATAATTGAGAATTTTCCCTAAATATTTTTGGAACCCGTACAGAGAAATGCCAGTCATACATGACAAAACTAAAACAACGAATAACTGGTTTTTCTGATCTCATCCTGGAGTCTCTATCTATTGTAACAGAACATCAAAATCTAAGCATAGACAGAAACAGTGCCATGATGAGACCTCTCTCCATTTTTGTTCTCCCCTCATCATGTTCCGATGCATTTTCGTAATTCTCTTCTGACATTTTTCCTCATTTAGAATATTAAACGATGGTATAATAAGAAAATTGACTAAAATATAATTATTTGAGAATATATTACAATGCTATTTTTTTATTATTTGTGTAACAGAATATTTGGAACGCTCATCATAATAATGCAAGAAATGGAAAGTATATCACACAGTGTAAAACAGGAAACTGGTAAATTTTGCTATCTCGATCAGATGATATGCCATAATAAGTTATACCATTTAAAGATACAGAAACCTTATATTTAGCTTTTAATAATCTATGATTATTATGAATGGGAAAGTAACTATATCTCACATAAAGGCGGATATTGGAAGTTTACCGGGTCATTCGGCAGTCTATGGCCCTGTCCTGGAAACGGTTGAGAAGTATGTGAAGAACAATTCATCTGGGCTTCTTAGTGATTTTTACATATCCCACGTGGGGGATGATATACAGATAACCATGATACATAACAGAGGTATCGACGATTCCAGAGTGCACAAACTTGCATGGGACGCATTTAAGGCCGGAACAGAGGTGGCAAAAAAGGTTGGTCTATATGGTGCCGGACAGGATCTTCTTAAAGACGCGTTCTCCGGAAACATCAAAGGTATGGGGCCTGGAGTCGCTGAAATGGAGATCACCCCAAGGAAATCGGAGCCATTCATCGTTTACATGATGGATAAGACAGAGCCAGGCGCATTTAACTTCCCCATATACAAGATGTTTGCTGATCCATTTAACACCCCGGGCCTTGTCATAGATAACAACATGCACGAGGGTTTTGTATTTGAAATATGGGATATAATAAATGGAAAAAAGATTGAACTCAGTACACCGCAGGATACCTATGACATTCTTGCAATGATAGGTTCAAAAAGCAAATACGTCATAAAGAGAGTATACACAAAACCCAGTCATGAGAAACTGCCTGACGAGAATGTTGCTGTGATATCAACGGATAAGCTTTCTTTCATTGCAGGTGAATACGTTGGTAAGGATGATCCCGCTGGAATTGTAAGGATACAGTCAGGCCTGCCTGCATCCGGTGAATCCCTTGAGGCATTCTCTCATCCATTTCTTGTTTCTGGTTGGATGAGGGGTTCATTCAACGGCCCGCTCATGCCAGTGGGTCAAAAAGATGCCAAGATGACAAGATTTGATGGTCCACCAAGGGTGGTTGCCCTTGGTTTTGTTCTTAAGGATGGAAAACTTTCCGGCCCCGTTGACATGTTCGATGATCCTGCGTTCGATGGAGCCAGGAGAACTGCTGTTGACATCGTTGATTATCTACGCAGGATGGGGCCATTCGAGCCTCACAGGTTGCCAGATGAGGATATGGAATACACTACACTTCCAAGAATACTGCAGAAACTCCAGCCCAGGTTTCAGCCAGTTGATACCGGAAAGAAAGCCTCCAGGAAGAAAGTTCAGGTCAGGGAAGGGGACTGATCTTTTCAAGTAATTTTAAGGTAAGTCCATCAGTTAACTGATCGGGATCCAAAGAATCTTGGTACACGGCCTGAGAAACCAATGTCGAAGAAAAGAAACATCGTAACTACCATGACAACGGAATATGCTGCCCAAGCATATGGGTAGCTGATCCTGAAAACAAATTCCATGATGAGACCTATGGCCTCCACCACTGCTATCATGATGTATATGTAGAAAACAAGTGCCACAAGTCTTCTGAAATCTCGTGTTTTATCCCCATAGGTATTTCTTGAAATGAGTAAAATATAAACAAGTGCGAAGAGTGTCATTACAACCGCAGAAAGAACAACCCCTGGTACAACAAACATCTTATTTCCAAGGAAGGTCGGTGAAAGAAGAGCCATGAGAATGATGGATGAAAGCGGGTATACGAGAGTATCATTCCTGTGGAAAAGAAAAAGTATAAGGGCCATCTCAGCAGCCATTGGTATAATGAAAAGAAACGTGTTTGTGCCGAGACTGTAGAAGTACACCGAGAATGCCATGGGACTACCACTGAAATCCTTTATGGAAGCCGGGTATGCCAGTGAGATGAGTGTTAGGCCCATGGATATTTCGTTCCATATAACCAGGCCGGCAACGCCAAGGGACATCTTATTTCTGTCATCAATCCTGCGCCTTGTGGATGCTATCCAGAGAAGATAAACCACAAAGAGCGTCATCTCCACCATGGAGAGATTGAATGCTATAACGGTATTGACAAAGTTTACAGGCATATCCAGATAATAGGTGATGCCGTTAAGCATGCTGGCCATCATGGCGAATAGTAGTAATATGATGGAATAACTCTTGAGATTTATGCTCACCATGCTCTTGTAGGTGTAAAAGAGGAAATAGCACAGGAATGCTGTCATCACCACGATTACAGTTAAGACCCAGACAAGGTTGTTCAACGGCGGTGAATGCTAAAATTGTTTATAACCATAACACTCACTTCACTCCAGGAACTGATCTTAATCGGATCTCTGTGAGTTAAATATGTCATCAATGTCCTGATGGGATTCATCTTCCAGACCGCTCAGTTTTTCCTGTTTCGTGAGTTTCACGCCTTTGAAGGTGGACAGTTGCTCATCCTCAAGTATGTGCTGTTCTATGGAATCTATGTGATCTGGCACTCTTATGAATCTTGTCCTTCCCCCCCTTCCCATGCTTTTTGTCACGGAAACAATAAGACCGATATCGTCAAGGTCCGAAAGGATCTCGCTTATCCTCCTGAATCCAAGATTTTGAACAGATATTTCCTCGCATATCCTCTTGTAATTCTCGTAGACCTCTCCTGTATAGGCAGGACGGTTTGCGAATTTCTGTGATAATACAACGCTGAGAAGAATGATCTTTGAATGCAGTGGGAGGGCCATTATGCTCTCCTTGATGACATCAGTTTCAAATTTATCTCTTGCTTTGTAAACTTCTGCCTCGCCCACACGGCTTTTCCCTTCCCTTATGGCAATCTCCATGGATATCCTGAGCAGATCTATGGCTTTCCTTGCATCTCCATGTTCCCTTGCACCGATGGCTGCGCAAAGATTCAGTGCAGAGTCCTCAACAACCGTGTGGGAAACTATACCACCCATCCTGTCTTTGAGTATGTCCCTGAGTTGTGTGGCGTTATAAGGCTGGAATATGATACTCTCCTGATTCAGCCTGCTCCTCACCCGCGCATCCAAATTATCGGCAAAGGAGGTATAGTTTGTAATACCTATGATGGAAAGATTTGCCTCCTTTCCGTCATCTGACGCTTTCAAGATAACATAAAGGGAATCGCCGCCATTCTTTTCAATGAGCTTGTCTATTTCATCAAGAACCACAACGATGTATTTTTTCATCTGCCCTATTCTTGTGATCAGTTCACTGTACACACGATCGAGTGTCCATCCCATGGGGGGTATCCTTTCCTCATCTCTTTCGGAAAGCGAATTTACAAGGTAAACGAGAATTGAATATGTTGAGTCTGTGATCTGGCAGTTTATGTAAACAACTTTTATGCTCCCCTTACCTGCTTCCTGGAGTAGTTGTGTTACGTATCTGGAAATGGATGTCTTTCCGGTACCACTTTTTCCATAAAGAAGAAGATTGGAAGCCCTGCCGTGTCTCATAATGGAGCTCAACGACTTAACCATGGAATCAATCTGCTGCTCCCTGTGTGGAAAATTCTCAGGCACATAGGAACTGGAAAGAACTGACAGATCATCCATAGCAGGTGTCTGCTCCTGGTTTATTTTCTCAAAAGGATTTGCCATCTGATCACTGGTGAGGCGCAATATTTTACAGAAGTACTAAAGCCTTTTTTTACTACGGTCGGTAATCATCAGTTTAAAAATTAGCTTATAAAAGGTTTCACTGGAGAGTGTTCCACAGCCTTTATAATCCCAACAAGATATATCGATCCTGTGACCAATGCCCAATGACTTAACCATGGAATCAATCTGCTGCTCCCTGTGTGGAAAATTCTCAGGCACATAGGAACTGGAAAGAACTGACAGATCATCCATAGCAGGTGTCTGCTCCTGGTTTATTTTCTCAAAGGGATTTGCCATCTGATCACTGGTGAGGCGCAATATTTTACAGAAGTACTAAAGCCTTTTTTTTACTATGGTCGGTAATCATCAGTTTAAAAATTAGCTTATAAAAGGTTTCACTGGAGAGTGTTCCACAGCCTTTATAATCCCAACAAGATATATCGATCCTGTGACCAATATGTCATGGTGTTCATCCTTCAACAACTGGTAAGCTTCCTTCGGATCCCTGATCACACGGACGTTTTTGAAGAACTTCTCTGCCCAGGGCCTTAAAAATTCTGGTTCGATGGCTCTCTGTGGCTCGTCCGGGAGAGTCAAAACAACAGAATCACTTACCTCTGACATGATTCTCAGGAACGAAAAGTAATCCTTGTCCTTTAACATTCCAATGAGCAACACCGGTCTGAAGTCATCGATCTGCTTCAAAGATGACACTAAAGAGTGCGCAGCCGGTGGATTATGTGCAGCATCCACCATGACCGTTGGATCCCTCCATATTATCTCCATCCTGGCTGGCCATACACTTCTTCCGATTCCTCTTATGATATTTCCCTTCGTGATCCCAATGGATTCCAGTGATTCTGCCGCAAGAATCGCACATCTTATATTGTTCACCTGATAATCAGCAGTCATTGGTGTTTTGATCTTGTATTCGGATTTTTCTGTGACAATGGTTAAGCTCATGCCCTTCCTGTCGGTTTTCTTCGCAAGAACATCGGTTTTATCCCATATGTTCTTAACACTGGTATTCCTGATGGATGCAATTTTTTCGATTGTTCTCACAACATCACGCTTTCTGTCACCCAAAACAACTGGTTTACCATTTTTTATTATTCCTCCCTTCTCGAATGCTATGGCATCAAGGGAGCAGCCCAGCCTGTCTGAATGCTCATAACCTATGCTCGTTATGACAGAGACTTCAGGAGTAATGACATTGGTTGAGTCAAGTCTTCCTCCAAGGCCAACCTCTATTGAGCCGTATTTTGCATGCATCCTGGAGAAATACCAGAATGCCATGGCGGTTGTCGTTTCGAAAAATGTGGGATTCCTGCTTTTTTTTGAAAGCGACACAATCGTGTCATAGTACTTTTCAACAAATTCTATTATTTTCTGATTGGTTATGAACTCCTTATCAAGCAGGATTCTTTCGTTGAAATCTATAAGGTGTGGTGACGTGTAAAGACCGGAACTACCCTTCTGACTCAGTATGTTGTAAATGAGTGCAGCCGTGGATCCCTTACCATTTGTTCCTGCCACATGCACGGATAGAAAATCCCTTTCCGGGTGTTCCACCATTTCAATGAATTCTCTCATAATACCCAGATCCAGCTTTACTCCCTCTCTTTTGAGGCCATAAAGGAAATCAAGGTAGTCCACGGATTGCAGGATGTTTAGGGAATACAAATATATGATCTATACCGGCAAGATAAATTCAGCATAAAAAACAGTGGAAAAAACTGTTTCAATATTTCTCATCGAAGATGTAATATTCATTGCCCGTCATTAATGATGGTGCTGAGATTAAACTGCCGTTAGGATCAACCTTTTTTAAAGACACTGTGATACCATATTATGCAAAGACACAAGATTTCGGTAATAGGAGCAGGGAATGTGGGGGCAACTGTTGCACATATTCTAACATCAATGGATCTCGGTGATGTTTATCTTTTCGATGTGGTGGATGGCATACCCGAGGGAAAGGCACTGGATATACAGGAGGGTGCTCCTCACTGGGGATTTTCCGGCCGCGTTAAGGGATTTACCACAACGGACGAATCAAAATACAGCAATCTCGAAGGATCTGATGTAATTGTTATAACGGCAGGACTGGCCAGAAAGCCTGGCATGTCCAGGGATGACCTTCTGGAGAAGAATGTATCCATCATGAGTGGAATAGGAAAAAACATAAAGAAATACGCTCCTGAAGCAAGACTTGTCGTTGTGACAAATCCTGCTGATATAATTGCATATGCCCTTTATAAAATCACAGGGTTCAGACCTGAAAGAATAATTGGCCTCGGAGGATCGCTTGACAGCTCAAGGTTCAGGACATTCCTGTCACTGGAACTTGATGTTTCTCCAAAGGATATCAACGCATTTGTCCTTGGAGGGCACGGCGATGACATGGTACCGCTGATCAGGTATTCCAGCGTCTCAGGAATTCCCATAACAAAACTTCTAAGCAAGGAGAAAATAGACGAGATTGTGCACAGAACCCGCTTCGGTGGTGGAGAGATTGTTGATCTCCTGAAGACAGGTTCCGCCTACTATGCACCTGGTATTTCCATCACAGCCATGGTTAAGTCCATAGTCCTTGACGAGAAGAGGGTCATTCCATGCGCATCCTATCTTTCCGGAGAACACGGGAAGCATTATGGTGCTGAAGGTCTTTTCATAGGTGTTCCAATAAAGATAGGAGCATCCGGGGTTGAGGAGATCTATGATATAGATCTTGAGGGCGAGGAGAATGAACTCTGGAAAAAGACAGTCGAGGGTGTGAAGAGAAATTCCGCCAAGGTCGATGAGATACTCTCAAAATCTAAGTGATAAAGGATCTGTAGAATTCAGGATATGCTTGGTATTTCAGAGGATCTCTGAAACCAGCCTCCCTGAATCCCTTCAGCCTCAATTGACAGGAGTCGCATGAACCGCATGCCAATTCTTCCCCGCGATAGCATGACCAGGTCAGTTCATACGGTACGTGGAGGCGCATTCCTGCAGTTATGATCTCAGATTTCGACAGATATTGCAATGGCGTTTCAAGAGAAAATCCCTTTCTGTTACCCATGTCTGTTCCAATATCCAGTACCCTCTTCATGGCATTGACAAACTCAGGTCTGCAGTCTGGATAACCGGAATAATCAACAGCGTTCGCCCCGTATACAATATTGTTTATTCCAAGACTTTCTGCATATGATGCCGCAATGGATATGAAAAGTATGTTTCTCGCAGGAACATAGGTTGCCGGGACGTCTTTTCCTATTACGGATAGATCCCTCTTCTCTATGGCGGACGAGTTCATGAGTGCGCTTTTTGTTATCTGCGAAAGATCCACTGTCACTATCTTTAGATCAATGCCGTAGTGTTTTGATATGTTCAGTGCGCTCTCAATCTCCCTTGTATGAGTCTGCCCGTATTTGAAAGTGACCGGATAAACATGAGATCCGGATTCAAGCTTCATGGCAAGTGCGGTAGTGGAGTCGAGGCCACCGGAGAGCATGATGACGCAATCCTTACTGTCTGGCACAGGCACCTCTTCCAGGACCTTCGTATACGCAAAGTGTTACGTTGCGAACATTTTCAAAGGGCTTCAGCATCTTTACAAGCCTGTTTAGAAGATAGGATGAGATATCCTCGCTTGATGAAGAATCAGCATCCAGAAAGAAAGCATCTTCCGTCTTCAGTGTTATTCTCTTTCCCATGTATTCAACAGTTGTATACTCACCTTCCTTTCCGATAAGCATGTCCCTTCCACCCTTTGGAATGAGAAGCCTGTGGTCCATGGGTTCAGTAATCTCCCTGAGGTATTTTTCCACAATAAGGTAGTCCACGACAAAGCCATTGCTCTCCTTACCTTCAATCTCGGCACTCACCGTATAGTCATGGCCATGCAGCCTGGAGCATTTGTCATGTGATGGAATGAAATGGGCAGCAGAAAACCGTATATTCAGATCCCTTCCGTCTACCTTTATGAGCATGACGGTTCATTTAAAACGAATATTTAAGGAAATAAATTTAATCATTCGGTCCTTTCAATGTAAATGATACTATCATGATCCAGAACACCGGAGGAATCAATCCTGCTGGTAACAATGTTTCCCTTTCTCAGACCTATGATGAATTTCCCTGCCTTCATGAAAGATTCTGTGACATCACCAATTTTCATGCCTTTATATCTTCCAGAATCGTCCTCCCTGATCTTTATGCTCCCTGTACCATTGAGCATTGATATCATAACCTTGGATAGTCCCCTGAGATCAATGGCCCTTGATAGAAGCGACGATGATAACGTTCCCCGGACAACAACCTCATCGATCCCAACAGCTTCTGCATGTTCTGAACTCTTTTCAAGCAGAATTTCTGCTATGGTGAATGCATCTGGATTCATCTTCTTTACCTTCATCCCCGTGAGGATTGTCATGGCATCTGTCTTTGCATCTTCCATTTCATTCACATGCCTGCCCGCAAGTATTATCATGGTATCGCAGTTCCTTATTCCCGCTCTCTCTAGAACATGTTCATCCAGGCAGGACCCTCTCACGAAGCTGAAGTCCATATCAGGCTCGTTTATCTCATTCTCGCTCACGAGAACAACGGGAACGCCACGTTTTTCAGCATTCTCGATGATATCCCTTGCCGCTGAATCATAATTGCACACGATCACATGCCTGTTCATTCTCACCTTGAGCATGCCCAGTCTCCCCATAATTTTTGCGTTGCTCAGGAGTGCAGCGAAGGAGGCAAAGAACAGACCAAGGCTCCCGATTCCTACGATCATAACTGCCATTGCATTGATTCTTCCCAGAGTTCCATATACAGGTGTATCTCCGTAACCTACAGTCGTAATCGTCTGCATGGTCCACCACAGACTGTTGAAAATGTTGTGTATCCCTGAATCCGGTATCTTGTTCTCAATGAGATATTCCGATATGGTGGAATAAACAATCACTGCAGCAACAATTCCTGCGGAACCCGCGGAGAAGCTTCTCAATTTTCTTCCTAGCTTCTTGAAAATAACAAACAATGGCAGCATGCAGGATTGCATATTTTCCGTGGATATTTTCTTTTCCTGTTATATGCGGTCCATTTCAGTGACCGGGAAATTATCCGAAAATAATAATGCCTGACAGAAACATTGCAAATGAATTTATATGGAATCACGATTTTACGGAGCCTTGATGGGCGCGTGGCCTAGCCAGGATAAGGCAACAGCCTCCTAAGTTGTAGAACGGGGGTCCGAATCCCCCCGCGCCCGTTTCTTTCCTCATTTCATGATATATGGAAGAAATTCATTCGGTTCTGGGTGCAAGAAGGAATGATCCTTTCATCTTTCCGCCCTGGCCGAAATTGAAATTGATTGTGAGGGGATACTCGTCCTTGAAGCTGAGCCTCAGATCATCAGCGGAGGAAAGGGATCTTACAAGCTTCAGGAGATATTCCAGCGGATAGGAGCACTTGATCTGTCCCGTGCATTTGAGTTCCTTCAGCATGTCTTTTGGAAGAACCATCTCCGAATCCTCTGAATCAGATGAAGATCTGGCCCTGAGTTCGTCCGGGGTAAGAATGAGTCTTATGGAGTCAGAAACGTCCTCCGCGGCCTTCAGACCCATCTCCACATATTGTCTTGATACGACAACATAAAAATCGGATGATATCTGTGGTACCTTGGGAATTGATATTGTTGAATTATCAAGGAGAGCTATGCTCTTGCTTATGGTTCCAAGTTCAAACTTGAGTTTCTCCTGCACCTTTGATACAGAAATGTTGTCGTTGGAGGATGCCAGCTTTATCACCGACTTGACACGGTCTATGTCCACAGCAAGTTCTTCATCTGAATCAACAGTGTAATCATTAAAAGACTCCTTTGGTATGTCAAGCGTAATCATGGCAACATGGGCAGGATCAACAGCCTTGACCTGCACACCACTTGAATCAAGTTTAAACTTTGCCTCGGTAACCACTGTGTTCAGGAGATCAAGAATCTCTCTGAAATTCTTTACTGAAATATTGAAAGACGTCATTTAAATCCCACTACTTTTAATCTTAATCCTATGCTTTAGATAATACTTTTCATTCACTCCATGATTCAATCGATGTGATGATGCAAATGAAAATTCAGAGAGAGGCATAGTATGCCTCATCGTATGGTTCTGGTTTGAGGCCTTTTCTCTCTCTTATCTTTGCTACCACCTGTGGCTGCAGTTCTGGAGGAACTCTCTCATATCCGCAGTTCTCGGAACTCCACAGTACCTTTCCTCCAGTTGCGCTCCTGATGGCAGATGCAAAGCCGAACATGCCGGCAACAGGTACCTTGGAAACTATGACGATCTCCTCCCCTTCCTGCCTCATCTCCTCAACGACTCCCCTTCTCTGCTGTATTTCATTGGTAACTGATCCCATGATCTCCTGCGGTACGTTGATGAATACCCTCTGCATGGGTTCCATGAGAACCCTCTTTGCCTGCACCATTGCACCGTAAATGGAATTTCTCCCTGCGGGTATAACCTGTGCGGGTCCTCTGTGGATGCTATCCTCATGCAGCTTTGCATCCGAAAGTTTGACCTTCACACCATATACTTTCTCATTTGCAAGCGGTCCCCTGTTCATGACTTCTGTGAATGAATCGATCAGAAGCTCCATTGTTTCATCAAGATACTGTATACCCTTTGTGACATCAAACATGATGTTCATGCCTTCCACCGATTCAAGACCTCTTGCCTCTTCCCTTGATATTCCGGCTTGCTGCAGAAGGTCAATTACAGTCTTCTTGTCCTTGAACTTAGCACCCTGGGGTATTTTCCCATCCTTTATTAGCTGGATAACATCCTCACTGAGTGGTTCCGCCTCAAAATAGAACCTGTTGTGCTTGTTTGGTGATTTTCCCTCAAATGGGCCGCCATGTCTCTCAACAGTTTCCCTGTAAACAACAAGTGGTTCGCTTGTTGTGACATCAACCTTGTAGTCGTTCCTTATTCTGTACAAAGTGATCTCAAGGTGAAGCTCACCCATCCCAGAGATCAGATGTTCGCCGGTTTCCTGGTTGATTTCTACCTGTATGGATGGATCTGCCTTGGATATGTTCCTCAGAACGTCAATTAATTTTGGCAGATCAGCAGTGTGTTTTGCCTCTATGGCCAAGGTAACCACTGGATCGGTATAATGGAGCATTGGTTCAAATGCCTCCATGTCAGGTAACGATGAAATGGTTGAACCCGCAATGGCCGCCTTCAGACCTATGGTTGCAGCAATGTTGCCCGCTGATATCTCATCTATCTGGATTCGATCCGCACCAACCATCATGGCAAGCACCTGTATCTTGTATTTTACACCGCCTGCCTTGGATATGTAAACCTCGGAACCTTTCCTGAGAACGCCACTGAAGATCCTTCCCACAGCAACCTCACCAGCATGAGGATCAATGATGACTTTTGTGATCATCATGCTAACGGGGCCATTGCTGCTGCATTCCATCATGGCTTTTCCAAGAGGTGAATCGAGATCTCCCTTCCATATCTGCGGAATTCTGTATTTCTGTGCATCTTTGGGATTCGGAAGATGTGACACAACCATGTTAAGAATGATCTTGTGGAGCTGGGCCTTCTTGGCAAGTTCTTTCTGATTTCCGTTCCTGACGTATTCAGCAATTTCCTTGAACGTAAGCTTTGTGCTCTGCATTGCAGGAACTGATGTTGCCCAGTTGTTATAAGCCGAACCAAATGCTACCTTTCCTTCCTGTACATTAACCTGCCAGGACTGCTTGAACTCATCTGCAGCGTATTTTGAAATAAGCCTGTTGACATCCACTATGACCTTCTGGAATCTCTTCTGCATTTCCTCAGAGTTCAGTTTCAGTTCATTGATGAGTCTGTCAACCTTGTTGATAAAGAGGACGGGCTTAACTCTCTCCCTAAGGGCCTGTCTTATGACAGTTTCAGTCTGAGGCATAACCCCCTCAACGGAATCAACGACAATTATGACGCCATCGACAGCTCTCATGGCCCTTGTCACGTCACCGCCGAAATCCACATGACCAGGCGTGTCAATGAGATTTATCAGAAAATCCTTGCCATTAAAATCATGCACCATTGATGCCACAGCAGCGTTGATTGTGATTCCCCTGGCCTGCTCCTGTTCATCATAGTCAAGAAGGAGTTGCTTTCCAGCCAGTTCCTCGCTCATCATACCGGCTCCCGCAATCAGATTGTCAGAAAGCGTTGTTTTTCCATGGTCAATGTGTGCAGCAATACCAATGTTTCTTATCCTTTCCGGATTACCTACAAGTACCTTCGCTTTCTCAATATTGTCTTCCTTTCGTCCCATCGCAACCACTAAAAAAATATCAGCTGTTAATCTGTATCTCTATCTGTACACCATCTGGAATTGATATCCTCATGAGTTGTCTCAGTGTCCTGTCATCGGCATCCACATCAATGAGCCTTTTATGTATCCTCATCTCCCACCTGTCCCAGGTGGCAGAACCCTCACCGTCCGGGCTCTTCCTCACAGGAACAACGAGCCTCTTTGTTGGTAATGGAACAGGACCATGTATCTCAACGCCGGTTCTCTTTGCTATTTCCCTTATCTCGTTGCAAACGAGATCCACAACATCATGTTCACGACCACTCAGTGATATCCTGGCCCTGTATGAAACCATCAGTTCACCTTACTTCTTTTCCAGGTCAATGCACTGGCCCGCAGCCACGGTTTGACCCATATCCCTGATGGCAAATCTTCCCATCTGTGGTATCTCAGATACCTTTTCTATGACAACAGGTCTGTCAGGTATGACTTTAACAACAGCCAGATCGCCGGTCTTTATGAAATCAGGCTTCTCCTTCAATGGCGTTCCGTCCTTAGGATTCAATGTTCTGAGGATCTCCTCAAATCTGCATGCAACCTGTGCAGTGTGTATGTGGAACACCGGTTTATAACCGTTGGCTATGACGCTGGGATGGTTGAGAACAACGATCTGTGCAGTGAATGATTTAACAACCGTAGGAGGAGAATCAACCTTTCCACAAACATCTCCCCTTTTCACATCGTTCTTCGCTATTCCTCTCACATTGAAGCCAACATTATCTCCAGGTTCAGCCTGCTGCATAGCCTCATGATGCATCTCTATGGATTTTACCTCTCCCTGTTTATCCGCAGGCGAAAAGATGACCTTGTCACCAATCTTCAGAACACCAGTTTCAACTCTTCCAACTGGAACTGTACCAATGCCAGTGATGGAATAGACATCCTGTATGGGCAACCTCAGTGGTTTGTCCACGGGTTTCTCAGGAACCTTTAGATTGTCCAGGGCCTGTATAACTGTAGGCCCTTTGTACCATGGCATGTTGGGACTTGGCTTAAGAATGTTATCTCCTTTGTATCCGCTTGTGGGTATAATGGGAACATCCTTGTATCTCAGGGATGCGAGGAACTTCTCAACCTCAGCCTTCAACTCATTGAATCTCTTCTCACTGTATGGAGGCTGAGTGGAATCCATCTTATTTGCAAGAACTATGAGTTGCTGTACACCAAGGATTCTGGCAAGGTTTGCATGTTCCCTTGTCTGTGCCATTATTCCCTCTCCCTCCTTGAATGATATGACCAGGAGAGCTGCATCGGCCTGACTTGTTCCAGTGATCATGTTCTTGACGAAGTCTCTGTGACCAGGTGCGTCGATCAGCGTAAAGTAATACTTGTCCGTTTCAAACTTCCTGTGCATGAGGTCAATTGTGACTCCTCTCTCTCTTTCTTCCTTCAGTCGGTCCATTACCCATGCAAACTCGAAAGTAGCCTTTCCCTTCTCTGCAGCCTGCTTCTTGTACTCTTCAATTATGTGTGCAGGCACTTCACCATGCTCATAGAGAAGTCTTCCTACAAAAGTAGACTTACCATGATCTACGTGTCCTATGGTTATTAGATTTATGTGTGGTTTTTGTGTAGCCATTAAATCACCATCAGTTCTTAACCCTCATGGTAACCACATATAAGGATTTTCTGAAAATAAT
>JAMCUH010000005.1 GCA_023379435.1 Thermoplasmatota archaeon
TCTCCTTAGTTTCATTTTTCAGACACTCACATTACCCTATTTCAGAGGATCTAAATGGAACAAAAAAATTTGAGCAGATATAAATTTTTGTACCTTTCATTAATTTGCTTCAACCGTTATCTACCAATGAACTCAATTGACTTTATCCATTGACATTATTCTTCCTGATTATCCTCCACTAGACTGTGAGAATTCTTTCGCTAGGTTGGTAATTGCCATCCAAGAGGCAACCTCTGAGTTTATAACATTGTTATAGGACACACAGTATTTGATGTAGATGTTTCCGTTAACCATTACCTCGTAGTCGACAAGTACGTTTGTATACATATTGTTTACTGGCCCATTTCCACCAAATATTATCGCATAATTTACCATCTCAACATCAGCAGAGAAAATCTCATACTGGACGCCATTACTATTTGTTCCGTTAATGAATGAACACGGGCCGTTTTTGTTCAGGACTGTTCCGCCAGGGGATCCTGACACGTAAGCTACCAGTGATACCGTAGGGGAAGTAGCAATTGTGCTTCCGTAATACCAGTTCGTCACGTTAAAGTAAGATACTTCATCAGAGTGCACTATGTACCAGAAGCTATAACAAGGTGTATTGTTTTGTATGTTAAATTCCATTTATGCCTTTGATGAGTATGGTCCCTCACCGTCACCCCAAGGAAGTCTAAAGATGCCGGCAGAATGGTTTCTTCCATTCTGGCCAATGCTGCTTCCGTTCCCGATTCCAGCAGTTGAAGTCAGCATTGCAAACACCCCTAAAAATACAAATACCCCAATTGCCGCTCCAAGAACATCTCTAGAAGAAATGTTCCTATCGAGTATACTTTCGTCGCCCGTAAAAAAATAAAAACTTAGAAGTTAATAAACCTTCTGAGGATTTCTAATAACACATTTCCACGTAATCACTGACCCACGTTGGGCTATGGCTGTTATGAAATAAACATTTATTCATGGGATAGCCATGTTACTGCATGAGCAGTCTTCTTGATGAAGCACTTAAGGAAAAATACAGGACAAATGCAATCAGTGATCCACTTGCATTCGCAAAATATGCAATCGATTGGATTGCCTTTCCTCCACTTCTTAAGGATATGTACCGCAATACATCAACTTAATTAAATAATCGACTCTGTACCTGGCTTCCTGAAAAGAGGATTTACTTACATTTTTAAATGGGCTTGGCCGGATTCGAACCGGCGATCCCCGCTGTGTGAGAGCGATGTCGTGACCACTGGACTACAAGCCCTCGTTGGTTAGCGCAAGCTCATATAATAAGAATATTTTTACCAGACCAGTTCCTGGTAACTAAAATAATAACTATTTTTATTTGAGATAGACATGCAGCAGATGCATGCATACAAGGATCGAATATGATGCGACCATATCTGTTACAAGAAAGGACTGCCTTGTCACAGAAAAAGTTTTTCAATATGATAAGGAAGCCAAGATCCAGAGGATGAAGATATCATCGGATAGGACTATTCACAGGGTAACGTTTAAAAAAGACAGGGAAGAGATAATACCGGAACTTCAGAGGGAAGGGATATTGGTGGAAAGAATAGAAGGAGATTCTGTCTGGGCCACAGCCCCATCATGTTCATCGTGCACCTTTTTTTCAAGAAAGGATGTTTCAATTCTTGGAACAAGATCTGTCAACTCGCATACAGTTTCCTACAGGATAAGAGCAAATTCCATTATAAAAATAAAGAATATTGAAAAGGAACTGGCTGCGATGGACATGAATCCATTCGTTTCAGATCTTTACGAGTCCATTAAGACAGACCTCACTGAACGCGAGAGAGTTGCACTTGAAACCTGCTACAAGGAAGGCTTCTTTGATCAAAATAGGAAGAAAAACCTTTCAGAAATATCAAAAATACTTGGAATATCGCCAGCATCCATGTCAGAACTTCTCAGACGCGCAATGAAAAAAGTTCTGGCAGAGTACCTTAACGATCTGGAATGATCATCTTTCGCATACCCCTCCAGGACACGCTGGATCAAATGTTGAATCTATCTTGAGGGAATTTAGGTCTGAAATTATGAAGTCAATATCTGGTTTTTCAACCTTCGGAACCACGTTTGATCCCGTATTGCCCGCGTAAAGAACCTGGGCTGTCTTGCTCCCATCCCTGTAAATAGTGATTCCCTTGCAATGAAGATCCCTTGCGAGACGGTAGGCTCTCTCTATATCCTCCCTTGTGGCACTGTTTGGCATATTTATTGTTTTCGAGACGCCTGAATCGCAATAATTCTGGAAAGTCGCCTGCATGAGAATATGCCATTCGTAAGAAATCTCCCTTGATGTCCTGAAGAGTTCCTTAAGGTCAGACGGCAGATTAGTGTCTGATACAGTTCCATCCACTGATATTTTTGCCATCAGTTCTGGTGAATAGAGGCCCTTTTCCCGGAGTATATCCTCAAACACAGGATTAACTTCCAGGAGTTCCTGGCCATCAAGTACCCTCCTAACGAATGCAAGCGCGAATATCGGTTCTATGGAAGAAGAACATCCTGCAATGATTGATATGGTGCCTGTTGGTGCAATTGTTGTGGTTGTGCTGTTCCTCATCTTTCTGTTTAAGCCGCTCCAATAGGATCCCTCCCAGCCTGGAAAGACGCCTTTTATTTTTGCTAAATTTTCAGACTCTTCGTGAGAAACATTCTGTATGAAGGACATTATCTTCTCTCCCATGGAAAGGGCAGCATTACTTGCATAAGGTATTCTCAGCTTCATCAGCATGTCGGCAAAGCCCATTACACCAAGCCCTATTTTCCTCGTTTTTCTGGTCATGGATTCGATTTCAGGGATAGGGTATACATTCGCATCTACAACGTTATCAAGAAATCTAACAGAGAGTCTTATTATGTGTTCCAGAGCATTCCAGTCCACATCATTATTCCTGACAAATTTTCCCAGATTAATGGAGCCCAGATTACATGACTCATATGGCATGAGAGGTTGCTCCCCACACGGGTTAGTTGCCTCTATGCTTCCAATGTTCTGAACAGTGTTCTTATCGTTTATCTCATCAAGGAAAATCATGCCCGGATCACCGGTTCTCCATGCAGAATCAACGATCTTGTCCCATAGGAACCTCGCCTTTATCCTGCTTGAAACCTCTCCGCTTCTGGGGTTTTTCAGTTCTATGAATGAATCATCATCAAGGGCACGGAAAAATCCGGCATCTACACCAACCGATATATTGAAATTTGAAAGAACGGTATTTTCAGGGTCCTTTGATGTCACGAACTCTATAATATCGGGGTGATCATAACGCAGGACAGCCATATTTGCTCCTCTTCTTTTTCCACCCTGTTTTATAACGTCAGTTGTAACATCGAAAATTTTCATAAAGCTAACAGGACCGGAGGCGACTCCCATCGTCGACTTAACCCTGTCATCTTTCGGTCTCAGCCTGCTGAATGAAAAGCCTGTTCCTCCTCCAGATTTGTGGATCTTTGCCGTATTTTTCAGAGTGTCAAATATTTCATCTATGCTGTCTCCTACGGGTAATACAAAGCATGCAGAAAGCTGACCCATATCTGTACCAGCGTTCATAAGAGTTGGCGAATTTGGTATGAACTCGAGGTTTTCCATTGCAAGTTCAAATTCCTCTTCGTAGTATTTGATGGAAGTTGGTTTTGTTTCGACATAGTTGATAAATTCCTGGAAGTTTCCGCCTATGGCATTCTCGCGAAGGAGGCGTTCAAACATAAACTTAAGCTGGTTTCTGTCATTTTCGTCTATATGCGCAATAATCAGTCTGTCCTTTGGAACGTCAGACTGTTTTCCCATGTAATCGTAGAGGGATTCAACCAGTGCCATGGCGTGCGCCACTCTTCTGAAAAGACCCCTTGGAGTCTCCACAACCTCGCCTTTCTGGTTCTTCAACAGATATCTTGTCTCAAGAACCTTAACAGCATTCAGGGTAAGTTTGAGATCATCGTTTATACCTAGCCTCTTCTTCTCCTCCCTTATGAGTCTTCTCTTTTCCCTGTAAAGAATGTATGATCTGGCCACGTCCTTGAAATTTTTACCGTCCTTATTGTAATCCATAAGCGCGTTCTCAACGGCGTCCTGGATCTGCTCCACCGTTGGTGATTCTATGGTACTAATCTTTTCCACAACAACGTCAGTAATTTTCTCCGCATCCTCAAACGAACCGTTCTTTGAACTAAGCATTGCTTTATAAATTGCCCTGGATATCTTTGATCTGTCGAATTTGACCACGGAGCCATCTCTCTTTATGATATTTTGCATAGCTACTTCACCGTAAATATAGCTATAACATACTTGGTATAAAGAGATATCCTAACCATTCATGATCCACCTTTTCTTACATATTGTTACCAGATATGATAACATTTCTGATCCAGATTGGATCAGATATATGGGAAGTGCGATCGTACTTTCTCAGGAGGGATCTGTTGCTTTCAAGCGTCAGAGAGATAAGGAGTTTTTTATATGCACTTAGACCACAGCAACCAAGCAAATAAAAGTCACTTGCAATGGCTATTTCTGACCTCTGGCATAATACCTTATATTATCTTGGAATACGGATTGGTCGATTTTTATGAAACTTGTAGTCATAGGCGGAGGAGCCGCCGGTATGGCCGCCGCATCGAAGGCAAGAAGGCAGGCTCCGGAGTCCGATATACTAGTTGTGGAATCTGGTGGTTATGTCTCATATGCAGAGTGTGGAATACCATTTCTCCTTGAGGGAACAGTAAAGGACCCCATGGATTTACTCCATTACAGTCCTAAAGAATTTACTGAAAGGAGAGGCATAAAAATTAAGAATAATACAACAGTTAAGAACATCCTGCCTGAGAAGAAAATACTAAAACTGAGTGATGGGACTGATGAAAAATACGATCGTCTTGTTCTGGCAACTGGTGTAAGAGCCAGGAGTAATGAGTTCATTGATGGAAAAAGAATTGTTGGCATCCGCTCACTTGAAAGTGGAATACATGCAAGGGAACTCGTAAATTCAGGAAGAGATTTCATTATTGTAGGTGATGGAATACTTGGTCTGGAGCTGGCTTCCTCGCTGCTTGAAGCGGGAAAAAATGTAAAAATAATATCAAAGCATGAAAAGGTTTTTACAAAGCTTGACAGCGAGATTCGGGATATTGTGGATTCAAAATTCCGAAGTTCAATTGAAATTTTGTACCAATCATATGTGGATAACATCAAATATTCTGGAAATCGCGTTATCTTAAATGTAAACGGGCAGGCTTTTGAGGCCGATGGAGTCATTTATGCCACCGGTGTCTTACCAAACTCCGAAATTGCGTCTGATGCAGGACTCCAGATAAATACAGATGGTACGGTTCACGTTGATCATGGGATGCAAACATCTGTGCCCGACATTTATGCAGCTGGAGACGTGGCACAGACCTTTAATATCATTACGGGAAAGCAGGATTGGCACCCCCTGGCACAGATATCAAACAAGATGGGCAGGGTTGCTGGATGCAATGCTGCAGGGGGTTCTATGTCTTTTCCAGGTTCACTGGGGACTTCACTCGTTAAACTTCTTGGGTTTGAGGTTGGGTTTACTGGCCTTAACCGATCCGAAATTGCAAGGAGCGGCATAGATTACGAATCAACATTCATAAAGGCAAAAAGCAGGGCCAATTATTTTCCTGGTTCAGAGGATGTATACATATCCATCAATTACGCAAAAAAGGATGGAAGGATTCTTGGTGGGCAGATCGTTTCGAGAGATGGAGGAGCCTGGAGACTTAATACCCTGGCGATGGCTGTATTCTCCGGACTCAGTGTCGAGGATCTATTCTATTCCGATCTTGGGTATTCTCCACCCTTTGGTCCAGTATGGGACCCTTTGATTATAGCTGCCAGTGTTTCTATGAGGGAATAATAGTTCAACTTTTATACAAAAAGATTATATTCAACCATGAATGAAGCGGTCCCATCTGTTACGAAGGAAGATGTTTTGAGATTTATAACTGAAAAAAGCGCAACGGTCATAGACATATTAGGGGAAGATTCTTACAGGAAGGCTCATATTCGTGGAGCAAAGTCTGTGCCTCTGGATGTTCTAGAAAATGAGTACTGGAGGAAAATACCGAAGAATGAAAAGATCGTTATTTACTGCAAAAGCTATTCTTGCAACGCATCAAGGAATGCTACCCTATTCCTTAGATCCAAGGGAATAGACGCCTATGCGTACGAGGGAGGCATATCGGAATGGCTTATGTCAGGCATGCCATCCGATGGGTATCTCGTAAGCCGGGAGAACAGCATTTAGCTTAATAGACAGTACTGGATTCACCCATATGGAGCTTTCTGATCTGCTTAACAAATGTAACAATCATGCTTTTGGTCGACCCGGTATTACACCAAAATGGACGCATGGTGACAAAGAGGGAGTGGGAACATCATACTCCCTTCCCAGTAAGGTATGGTATACTCTGTGGAGGGGAATCATAACTGAGGTGTATTATCCCCATGTGGATTCGCCTCAGATTAGGGATATACAATTTTTAATAAGCGACGGAAAGTCTTTTTTTCATGAGGAAAAAAGACATCTAAAATCTGAGGTAAAAAGGATGGGTAGATACTCTCTCGGTTACACTATTACAAATCGTGACCCGGAGAATAGATACACAATAGAGAAGGAAATCATAGCAGACCCGCATCTCTCTTCCCTAATAATGAGAACCACCTTTGAAAAAAATGAAAATTGTCCGGAAGATTTGACACTTTATCTGCTTCTCGCCCCTCATCTAAACATGGGCGGAACGCACAATAACGGTTTTGTAACAGAGGTGCAGGGAAAGAAGGTTATGGTTGCGTTCTCAAGCGGAATATACATGGCAGTCGCGTCAAGCTCTGATTTTTCAAGGGCTTCGTGTGGATTCGTCGGTTCATCAGACGGTTGGACCGACATATCCAGGAATCTTTCCATGACGCTGGAATTCAACTGTGCAATTGATGGTAATATCGCATTTACGGGTCAGATTCCCAGGGATGGCATGGAAGAGTTCACCGTTGTGGTGGCATTTGGTAACAGCCTTTCCAGTGCTTTAACAAGGCTATTCCAGACGCTTTCTTTTCAGTATTCCTCCCACCGCAGGAAATTCATTGAGCAATGGATGAGGACCCACCATTCAACACTCCCACTGGATGAGCTATCACACGATGGTGGGAATCTGTACAGATCGTCAATTTCCATAATCATGGCGCATGAGGATAAGACATTCGAAGGGGCGGTAATTGCTTCACTTTCAATACCCTGGGGCGAGATTGCTGGTGACGAAAACAGGGGAGGATATCATCTTGTGTGGAACAGGGACCTATATCATGCGTCAACGGCCATCCTGGCCGTTGGTAAACCAGAATTCGCCCTTAGAAGTCTTATTTACCTCTCAAATTCGCAGATGGATAATGGAGGTTTTCCCCAGAATTTCTGGATTGACGGAACACCCTACTGGCATGGTATCCAGCTTGATGAAACCGCATTCCCGGTTATTCTCGCATGGAGATTATGGAAGTCCGATGCTCTTGGAACATTTGATCCGTTCAGCATGATTAAGAAGGCTGTTTCATTCCTCATACAATTTGGGCCAGTGACACAGGAAGAAAGGTGGGAGGAGGCAAGCGGATTCTCACCATCCACTCTTGCGGCTACTATTTCAGCTCTTGTGTGCGCTTCTGATTTCTTTGTTGATAGGGGAAACAAGGAGTGTGCAAAGTTCATCTTGGAATATGCTGATTTTCTTGAATCCCATCTGGAAAAATGGTGCGTTACCAACAGAGGAACTCTTGTTGATGGTATCAAAAGACACTACATCAGGATACTTCCTGAGGATATTACCTCAGATCGGCCCAATGAGGACCCTGATTCCGCATATTTGAAGATTGCAAACCTACCTGAAGAATCATCAGTTTTCCCTGCCAGGGAGATTATTGACGCAGGTTTCCTGGAACTCGTAAGGTATGGTATCAGAAGTCCAGATGATCCTCTGATTGTTGATTCTCTGAAGGTTGTGGACGAATATCTTAAGGTTGATACACCGCAGGGACCGGTATGGAGGAGGTACAATCATGACGGGTATGGCCAGAAGGATGACGGTTCGCCTTACGATGGCACTGGAACTGGCAGAGCATGGCCTCTTTTGACCGGAGAGAGGGGTCATTATGAGCTTTCAAGAGGGAAGGATGTTTCGCCCTACATAAAGACACTGGAAAACTTTTCTTCAATATCCATAATGCTATGCGAGCAGGTCTGGGATAAAAATGACATGCCTGAAAAGCACCTATTCCTTGGCAAACATACAGGTTCTGCGAGACCTCTCATCTGGGCACATGCTGAATATATAAAGCTATTGAGATCAGCGAGGGATGGAAAACCGTTTGACAGGATAGAACCAGTATATGAAAGGTACGTTCAGAATAAGACTGGAAGAAAGGATCTGGAAATATGGAAATTCAACAGGAAGATATTCAGCATCAATAAGCATAACACCTTACGTATACAGGCTGGAGCCTTATTTATTCTGCGCTGGACATCCAATTCCTGGGTGCTGTGGAATGATACACAGGCAAATGACACAGGTACAGGTATTTGGTATGTCGACATCACACCGGAAGAGATTATTTCCGGCACAATTGAATTCACCTTTTACTGGCCCGGTGGTAGGAACTGGGAAGGAAGGAACTTCAGTGTAGTGGTTGAATGATTCCATGGATCACAGAAAATGAATTTCTTTTCTTTTGTTTATATCTGTAATGTTAATCAGAGAGATTTATTATGGAAATTAAATGTATCAATTATACCTCAGGAGTATGGTTTCAAAATCTCAGGAACTGATGATTGTATAAAGTTTCGTGGAGATGACGCCGGATAAAAATTCTGCTAACTTTCTGACAGGAATCAACCTATGCCGCAATTGCATAAATTGCTACGGAAACAAAAGCGGTAAATACCAGGAGTATACGTCGGTGTTCTTTGTAAAAATACGTCAGGGGCATATCTGTCTTTCTATACATCCTATTCAAATGTAAACCAATTCCCAGCAATATGAAATCCGTAAGCCAAAATAGGACCTGATTCACCACTTGCGAATTATAATAATTTTCCATTTATAAATATTGTCACCAAAACCTTTGCAGGTAACGTCACAAAATAGATGGGATTTTTAATTTCCCTGATGTGTGTTAGCAAGGATTTTAACCGCAATGATGGTTGCTAAAGGAATTATCATGTAAAAGAGAAGGTCAATCATAAAATAGACAGCTTCGAAAATTGTGGTAAAATGCACTCCAGGGCTTACCCCGATACTGTATTCTATTAAAAACGTAAAAGGAAAACCGTAATGCACTATTATCCCAGCAAAATTTAGTGGATAACTTGGAATTAAGGATAATGAAACAAGGACAATTTCCATACTGACAAGAATCGGAACAAATACTCCTGCCTGTATTGTTTTCTTAGCCATATCACGCAGCAATTCGTTGACGCTTATTTAACCCTGTGTTCCATGAAAGTGTACCTCTTTGTATCAAGTCAGATCTGTCTCAAATACGTATACAGGAAAAAAGGATGAAAGAACTATCTGGCAAGCTTCCAGTCGGTTTTCTTCACGTACCTTCCAGTATTTCCCATGACGTAATTGTAGGCAGAAAGTGCGGCAGTGGCTCCCATTCCTGCTGAAATGACAGCCTGCTTGTACGGAATCTGCGTGACATCACCGCATGCAAAGACACCAGGCATGGATGTGTTACAGTTCATATCCACGATTATCTCCTTTTCATCGTTGAGTTTAACAAGATTGGCAACAATATCGCTTCTTGAAACATATCCCATTTCCACGAAGAGTGCGTTTGTTCTTATCTCATCCATTTTCTTTTCGGAATCTGATATGACGACACTGTTCAGTGTTTCGTCACCCCTAATCTCGGTCACTGACTTTGCATTGAGAATTTCAACGTTCCTCATTGATCTTACAGAATCTATTGATTCCTTTTCTCCCCTGAGTTCTTTTGCAGGAGAGATGAAGGTGACATGGGATGCTACGTTTCCAAGGTATATGGCAGATTGTATGGCATGGTCACCAATCCCGGTCAGAGCAACATCCTTTCCCTTATAGAGAGGGCCATCACATATTGAGCAATATGACACGCCTCTACCTTTGAATTCCTGTTCACCTTTAACACCCAGGTCTCTCGGCGTCTTGCCAAATGCAAGTATGACACTTCTTGAATTAAATTCTCCTGTCACGGTTCTTACATTAAAGACACCGTCATTCCTGCTGACACTGGTGACCTCATCATACTGGAATTCTGCTCCGTAATCCTGAGCCTGTTCCTGGAACTTCACCATAAGTTCAAAACCCCCTATATCTTTGAACCCTGGATAATTCTGAATCCTATCGGTTAGAAGTGCCTGACCGCCGATATCTTTTGTGATGACCAGTGTCTTAAGGTTCTGTCTCGACGTATACAAGGCCGCTGTTAGACCTGCAGACGCACCACCAACAATGATCACATCATATAATGTTTTATCAGCCATTTATATGCTTAAGTATCTTCTGTTCTATCTGGTTTCTCGGTACAGCACCTATGATATAATCCACAACCTTTCCGCCTTTGAATAGCATAAGTGTAGGTATGCTCCTAATATTGAACCTTGCGGCTATATTCTGATTTTCATCCACGTTAACCTTTCCGAACCTTACCTTTCCTTTGTAGTCCCTTGCAAGCTGCTCAACAACTGGGGACACAAAGCGGCAAGGTGCACACCACGCAGCCCAGAAGTCAATTAGGCCAAGTGTCGGTTCAGTTATGAATTTCTGAAAACTCATACCGTTCAAATCAATTGGTCTTCCATCATTATCTCCGGAACCCTTCCTGATTTCCTCCATCATTCTCCTTCTCACATCATCAATATCATTGTCCATATGGGTCTCTCCTTTTTCGTATCTTATTGGACCATTGGTGATTAATTCATCACTATTTAAATTTGCGTGCACAGATCTGTTAATTTCAAAGAGATATCACAACATAACCATCGTTGACGTATTTTGCAAGTCTCTCCCCAAATGGAGAAAGTTCTATGCCGAGGTTAAGTAGGCTCTGATCTACACTGTATTTCTTTGCTACAGCAACACAGGCAGAATCTATAATTCCATTCTTAAGAAGCTCTGTGAAAGCTTCCTTTGCATCACCTTCCAGCGATGTTACATATTCCTCAACGGGCCCAAAGAGAAGAGCTCTGACATCGTCATATCTCTTTGCCTTTGCCTGCCTTGATGCAGAGATAATGGCAAGGTCAGCTTTTTCTGGCGCTTCTTTACCTGAAGTTAAAAGGAACAGTACCTTCGTCATAGAGTGCCGTATATTGCTAAACTAATAAAACTTTTACAGTTGAATCCCTCACTTATCTCATAAATACAGTAACAATCGAATAACCATGGAGTGACCCACAGAATGGAAGAAGTAATTGCAAAACGATCAATCAAAGAATTTAATAAATGACACCATTGTAAAGCGTTGATCCAACGTGAAACATTATTCCCAGTTTATTCATCTGAATATTAAACAAATCCATCATTTTGCCAAGATATGATAAAATGAGAGAAAATGCATCACCTTTAAGCCAATTAAATAACAGTAAGGATTATTGATCACATCTGTTAAATGAACCAAGCTCATCTCATAAACATGCAGGAAGATTCGTATTGCGTAATTGCTCCCAAGACATACAAGAAAGTGCTGGAGGATACTGCCGTTGGGATCTATGATATCTGACAAAGTACATTGATTCTTCTAATAGCAGGAAGCTGAGCCTAACGCTTGCTTATATGTTTTCCCATAGGGATGCATTGCATTAATTTCATGCACCGGGAGGAAGCATAGACTTTAAACCAATACTAACGTGAGGATAGTTATTGCTCAGGAGTCCCCTGATCTCATGCAAGAAAAAGCTGATGACTTTTCTGTTGATTTAATGAGTAGGGGAAATTAATGGCAGTTTTTACTCGTATATCAGGTGTTAGAATGAAAATCCTGCCAAATTCGCTACCCAGCCTGCGTCTATTCGTTTAGACTCCTTCTACAGATAAAACAAGAAAAGATTTACACGTGTCATATGGGTGGCAGCCTTTATCTCCATATTCTGGAAGGCCATTATATGGTGTCACTGAACAACGATGACCCTATTAATTTGAGGGAACATTATGCATAAGTCTATTGTGGACAACGATGCAGTGCTTAACCTTGAATTTGATCCGTGAATTCAAATACAGTTCATTTGTTTATGGGGGCCAGTCATCGGGTATGAAGGATAAAGAAAACGGTGTATAAATTCACAAGATTTTAATTCAATGCTCCAATAAACTTGCGTGGAGAACCAGTTGAATGACGTCAATCTTTCACCCTGGGATACTGCTCTGAGGATTCACGAGTATTCCGAACCCGGAAGCTCTGAATTCAAATCCTCTGAATTACTTATTAATATCCTCAGGTACAAAGGCTTCAACGTGATTGATCACTATCTGGGAATAGAAACAGCTTTCAGGGCAACTAAAAAAGTAGGGTCTGGGAAGCCAAGTGTCGCGTTCCTGGCTGAATATGATGCCTTACCCGGCATAGGTCATGCTTGTGGGCACAATCTTATTGCATCAGCAGCAGCATTTTCAGCAATTAGGACCGCAGAAATTATCAGCAACGGAACGGTAAATGTAATTGGAACGCCCGATGAAGAGGGAACTGGTAGATGGTCAGGGTCCAAGATTATAATGGCAGAGAAAGGCGCGTTCAAAGATATTAATCTGGTTCTTGGTTCGCATCCATCTGACGAATGGTCCGTGGGAAGGAGATCCCTCCTTGTGAGAGACTATGCAGTGGAATTCAAAGGCTTTTCATCCCACGAAGCCGCAAGTCCCGAGCTGGGCAGAAGCGCTCTTGATGCAGCAATTCTCACTTATACAGCAGTTAACATGCTAAGGCAGCATGTCAGGAGAGATGCGAACGTTGTCATGCATGGTATAATAAAGGAAGGTGGAAAGGCATCAAACGTCACACCTGATCGCTCACTCCTGACATATGGAATAAGGTCTTCTGATCCTGATTATCATGGAACAATTGTGGAGAAGTTTAGAACAATTGTGGATGGATGTGCTAAAGCAACATTTACAGATTACGAAATAAGAGAAATAGGGCCTCTCTTCTCAATTACAAAGATCAATCCAACTCTTTCCAACTATATAAGAAACAAATTGATAGAAATGAACGTCGCCTGCCCAACCTTGCAAGAGACGTGGAGTCTCCCTCCAGGAGGATCAACGGATTTTGCCAACGTTTCGCAGGTCGTTCCGGCACTTGAGCTTGACTTCCAGGTCGCTAGGCGTGGGACCCCATGGCATTCAAACGAGTCGCTTAAGGCCGCGATTTCTGATATGGCAAGAAAATCTCTGAACATCGTTATTAGAGTGCTCAGCGAAACTGCGAAATATTTCACGGACTCTGAAGAATTCAGGGATAACATCAGAAGGGATTTCATAGACGATCCTATGAAATAGCCTCCTCATATCTCATGTGAGTTAGGAGATAATTAAGGTTGTTTATCGCAAATACCAATTGAAAGGCATTGTAAATAATATTGGGATCGCTTAGTTATAGACTGCTGTCCAGGATTCTCCAGTGGGTGATATAATTGGAAAATTATATATATTGTAAAGAGGTGAGTTCATACATGAGCAAGAGAGGCAGGTTATTCATTCATTTTGCAGTAATTGCAGTGATAATGCTCGTAGTTCCCGTTTCCTTCTATGAATTCTCAAACTTAAGATATTCAGGTGTAAATAATGTCAATATCGGCATAACCGATAATGTATGGGATGTTGATAGGGGAGGTAATTGTTATGGGGTTGCTTTCTTTCCCAATGCAACCTCCACCACCACATTTACTCATGGTGGTTCATTGAACTCCAGTCTGAGCCTTTCTCTCCGCAATATTGTTGGTTTCTATACCTCGGAGGGTTATTGTTGTATACTTGTAAATGACTTCACCATATCTGGAATTATTCACGGAAACATAAGGCCAAGAAGCATTATGTTAGGGCAAATCGAAGGTGCGAAGTTCCCCTATTCCATGAGATTCACGCTAAAGCCTGGCTTTGAAAAAAGCTTCAACACATCAAAAATCAACTGTTGGAATTTTACTGACTGTAATTACAGATTTGTAAATGGAACTGATTTTTATGAAGGATGGGCATACTGCAACATTTCACTCCTTAATGATTCTGCAGGACAGGCGCTGTTCCTTTCTAATGACGGCCAAAAAAACATCACATATTCATTCAGTCTTTCAAACAGGATTCTTTTACAATTATTCCCAAAGTGTTACCACAGTGACATAACGAAGTACTTTCTTGATTTATCCATCAGCATAAATGGTCTGGGAAAACCAGTTCAGACACAGATAAACATTGAAATGATAAGAAAGAGTGCAACATGAGATGCGCGGTTTAACAAAATAGAGGTTGCAACAGGGATAACCGTTTGGGATCGACAGGAACCCGAGAGACCCTTTGGATACTTTTAGGCAGTTGAAGCATCGTAAGTTAAATTTCAAAGGTTAAGCATCAAACGGGTAATGCAGTGAATAAAATGTTATAGAAGTTGTTGAGTTATTCGAACACTTTATGCATAAAAATTTTCAAAATTTTATTTTCCTTCTGGAAGATCATGAAAGATGTGCTAATTCTTGCGGAATTTTTCTACCATCTTAAAAAAATAACAGAATAATCTATAATCAGGAATCTCATTTATTTCTGGTTTTTGATGGCAGACATAGCCTTTGCTTCAGTCTCATCGATCCTATCCTTAAGCGTGCCAGTTGCTTTCTCGGGATCGATGCCTTTTGATATCCAGAATTTTTTGAAAAAGTATCTGAGATTGAAAGTATCCGGGCTCATGAAGTCAAGGTTCACTGTTACATAACGAACTATGCTATCCACCAGTTTATCCATGTCCCTAAAGAGATATTCATACTGGCCTGTCTCAGTTACACTGACCCTGGATGTTCCAGAATCTGTAACTTTCACGGGAGGTTCTTCCGAAAGGACAAGAACGTTCACTATCCCGTTGTAAGGAAAGGCAAGCTCTATTCGTGTAGGAGTTACATTCCCTGAATTATCTTTACTTCCCTCTTCAAAATAGTAAAGCAGCTTATCACCGATGCTTTTGGAAAGTTCAATGAATGTTGGCACATCTGCGTCAGAAGATATCATGGAAAATGGATGTATGCTGGGGGGCGTCATAACGTTCAGCAAACGCAAGCCAGTATTGGCAGCCCGTTGAATTTCAGTTTTTTCGGCCTTAAAATCCTTCATGATCAGATATTGATTAATCCCTTATCAATATAGTAATAACATTTACCCTCTGACTATTCATTGATTGAATCAGAAGAATTAAGGTCTTTCTTTAATTGTTCCACCTGAAGGGCTTCCGGCAGGCTTGTTTCTTATGAGAATCTGGTAAAGTGGAAGAAGGACACTTTTCCTTTCCTTTGGCTCCTTAAGTCTCAAGAACAGCAGGGATGAACTGAACCTTCCAACGAACACTATTATGTACGAATACATCAGTGCTATTTTGAGCGGGTAAAGGGACATTAGGTAGCTTAGGAGGTATCCTCCGGCCAGAGCTCCAAACAGGTATATGAGGCCGTTGAAACCATTAATAATGGAAATAAATTCAGCCCTGCTGTTATCTGGTATGATATCAAGAAGATATGAATTCATCACGACATTCTGAATGGCGCTTAGCACACCACTGTACAGTTCCAGTACAAGGAACTCATCCAGATTTCCGAAAAAGGCATAAAAGATAGGGATGAAGCTAAGCATAACCTTGTTAACAAATATCATAGGGGGGCGATTCGATCTGTCTGTGAATTTTCCAAGGAGTAGCTGTATTCCCAGGGCAGACGAGGAAGCAAAAATAGTCAGAATGGCAACCTCGTCCAGTGTAAAATGCATCACGCTAACTATTGTAATTGGAAACATGGGCCACGCCAGAGACCAGAAAAAACCCTGAGTATTCGTGGCTATGAAGTATTTATAGAAATAGTTTGTATTTTTCAGTGTTCTGAGAGTTTTAACCAGGCTTCCTCCCTGTTTTGCAATCCTCCTTTTTTCCCTAATACCGTATATGGCAACAATCGATATGAGATAACTTGCTGCTGCTGTATAAAATGGAATAGCTATGCTTGAAGTCACCTCTCCCCCCAGGAAGAATGTCATTACTAGAAGAGAAAGAATCGTTCCAAGAGAACTAAAGCTGTTCACCCTTGAAAGGAATTTTGCCCGGCCTGAGATTTCTGTTTCATCAGCAATGAGAGAAAACCAGTTCACTGTGATCAGCGCTGTGAATAATGAAATTGTCCCGTATACGAGAATGAGTTCAATTGGGGTTCTTGTATGAACCATGAGGAACCACATTAGAGCAAGAATTCCGCCACCTATCATGAGAAATGGTCTTCTGTATCCGACCTTATCACTAAGTCTTCCCCAAAGCAATTGACCACCATTGGAAACTGCGTTGGATATTGATTGTAACCATCCCATTTCAACTGCCGATGCACCTATAAGAACCCCGTAAACACCGACGAATGCTGATGCTGCTGTGGCGCCAACTGAAACAACGAATGATCTAAATGTGATGAGAAAGCTGTTCTTCATGCTCTTTCTTCTTGAATTTCGGAGGAATGCGTTTCAAAAAGATAAGCCTTCACCTGATTGGTCACATACCTTTATACACACAAGGAATGCAGGATGAATACATTATATGGTGGCAAAACTACTTACAGCAAATTTTTTCAGAAGAAATAGATTTTACACTGAAAGATAGAAAAAGTATTGATATGAGATGGTATTGACTATTTGTGGTAACTGATTCATGGGGACGACCCGTGACAAGCCTCAGGATACAGCTCAATGCCATATGCAATTTTAAGTGCATATTCTGCCACATGGAGGGAACACCCATCAATGGTTCCCAGATGGAACCTTCCGAGATAGAATCTGTTCTGAGAACAGCAGCAAGATTCGGCGTGAGAAAAGTAAAATTCACTGGAGGAGAACCCCTTTTGAGGAGGGATATTGCCGAAATTATAAGAAGAACCAGGAGCATCATTCTGGGTGATATCTCTCTCACCACTAATGGAACTCTCTTGAAAAACAAGGCGAAAATTCTAAGGGAAGCCGGGCTTGATAGAATCAACATTTCCCTTCACTCAATTGAGCCTGGTGATTTTCAGTTCATAACCGGAACGGATTCAATAGATAAGGTAAGGGAAGGAATCAGGGAGGCCAAGGCTGCAGGTTTCAGAAACATTAAACTAAATTTCGTTGTTCTAAAAGGCATCAACGTTGATCAGATACCGAAAATGATCGATTTTTGCGCCCATGAAGACCTGACTCTTCAGCTCATAGAATATGAGACAACAAGGGAAAATGAAAACAGTGATGAATATCTGAGATATCATTATTCCATTGATGGCATAGAGAACGACATACGCAATATGGCAATCAGGAAGGAGAGTAATGATCTCCACCTCAGACCCATTTATACAATTATGCATAATGGAAAGGAGTGCAGGATAGAAGTTGTAAAACCCATGCACAACGCCGAGTTCTGTATGAACTGCACACGACTGAGGTTGACATCTGATGGTAAATTAAAGACCTGTCTAATGAGAGACGATAATTATATCGACATTCTTCCATCTCTCAAATCAAAGGGAAACATAGATGACCTCTATGTTAAAAGCATTAAGTTAAGGGAGCCATACTGGAAATATGATGAAGGAGAAGAGCATAAGAGTGAAATATTTTGCAAAGTACCGGGAGTTGCTGGGAATAGGAGAAGAGAGACTTTCCACACGATGCGAAACGGTGGGTGGACTGTTGGAGGAAATAAGTAAAAGACATCCTGAACTTGTTTCCCACAAGGACTTCCTGATTTCGAGAAACCAGAATTACGCTGATCCAGATTCCATTCTGGCAGACGGTGATGAGATCGGCATACTTCCACCAGTTTCTGGTGGTTGATTGTGCGCGTAATATTTTAAATGTGGGCGAAATGGAGAGTGGCGATCCTGGATATTGAAAGGTTCAAAGGCCAAATCGTTCTTCCGGATATATCAGTGGAAGGTCAAAAGAAGATAGGATCATCAACTGTGGCGGTGGTGGGGCTTGGCGGAACAGGGTCCATGGCGTCGGAACTTTTCGCAAGAATGGGTGTGGGGAAGCTTATCCTTTTTGACGGAGACCGTGTTTCGCTCTCAAACATCCACAGGCAGATATTATACAGTGAGAATGATGTCGGAAAGTTTAAAGCAGAAGCTGCAGCAGAACACCTAAGTAAAGAAACATCAGTTACGAAAATAATATCAAGAAATATCAGGATCAGCGATAAGAATGTGGGTGAGCTCTTATCATGCGACATAGTTTTTGATGGAACAGACAATTTCCCCTCTCGCCATGTGATTGACTTATTTTCTATTAGATCTGGGATTCCATGGGTAATGTGTTCTGCTGTTGAGTATTATGGACAGGCAAAAGCCATATTACCCGGGATAACATCGTGCCTTTCCTGTATGCATTTCCCAACGAGGGATGAGAGATTTTCTTGCAGTGATGCCGGTATATTCCCTCCTCTTGTTACTGCAATATCATCCCTGGCAGCTGGTATGGCTGTATCAATTATGGTTGGAGGAAAGGTATCCGGGGATCTTTTCACACTGGATATGAGAACAATGGAACTTGTCAGGATAAGGGTCGACAGGAACCCTGAATGCACCGTATGTGGAACGCATGGTATGGGAAATACTGTGGGTTCAGAAAAACAGTACGAATCCGGACACTGAATCGAAATGGTTTTAGTTCAGGTCAGAAGGTAAATCAATATCCTTTATCTCAAGCTGATTCAATTCTATATAGATATTGTCCCTTTCCCTCATCACTATACTTTTGGCCCCTTTGTCTCCGTCCAGGGCAAAGAGCTCCCCGAAATAAGATCTTGGAAAAAGTACTGGCACAACAGGAACAGAATTAAAGATACCTGAAATTATCCTTTCAGGAAATTCCTTATGTCTCGTGATGTATTTGTTTATCAAATGTGAGCCTATATTTGGCATATCGGCTGGTATGATGATAGCGCCGGTTGCCATCTCGCTTACCCTTGATATCCCCACGGAGATGGAATGCCCCATTCCTCTTTCAGGGGAATTATTCAAGACCACATCCACATTTTTTTCTGGAATGAATCTTTCAGTGGTGGAATTCACAACAGCAACAGTCTGAGAAACATCTGATCTTATCACACTGTCAAGAATATAGGAAAAGAGAATCCTTCCGTTGTATAGTGATCCAAGCTTCATGGAGCCGAATCTTGTTGATTTGCCTGCCGCAAGGATTATGGCAGATACGAATGCCATTGCCTGATCATAACATAAATGGCAGTGGACATTATGATATTTTTGCTAAAGTAACACACATTCTTCATAAATAACGTAAATAGGCTCTTTCAGCATTGACGATGCAATATTTTAGCCATCAGGATTGTCCGTTATTCAGCCGTACTTTACAATGGTGCAATTCAGACAGGATACTGTGGAGAGTTGTTGTATACTCAATGCTGTATATTTGATAAAAGAGCCAATTCCTGCATTCTCAGATGCCCGTTTTTGTATAGAAAATGAAAAGGCAAAACATACATCATCCATAAGAGAAAAATAGCGCATGAGATCAATTACAGACCTTGAATATGCTTCCTTCTCATGGAACATAATTCATATTCCATGTCCTTGTAATGTATCAGATCACAAAGCCTTTTAGGGAATCCATAAATAAAATGTTCTAATATGAGGACCAATGACCGACATAGCCATCTTTAAGGAAGCACTGGAAATGGCTGAATCCAAAAAGAAATTTGCCATAGCAACTGTTATTGAGGCAGAGGGATCAACGCTTGCAAAACCCGGTTTCAAGCTTCTCATTGATGATGATGGGGTGGTGCACTCAGGATCACTGGGTGGAGGCTGTCCGGAGTCTGCCATAATACCAGGTGCTCTGGATTCCATGAAAACAGGATTACCGAGGACATTGAAGGTACATCTGGAGAACAGTGAGACGGCACTACAGGCGATGGTTAAAGGTTCAAGTGACAACGAGGTCTACGTGGAAACATTTTGCGGGGGTTCCATGACAATTTTCATTGAGCCGTTCCTTCCCAAGCGGAGGGTTATCGTCATAAGCCAGGGAGGGAGGGACAGTGTGGAGGAATCATTAATTGAACTTCTGAAATGGGCTGATTTCCATACTGTTCTGGTATCTCCCTCACCAGATATGAGCAAAGGGGCAGAGGAGGTCTTCAATCTCATGGAACATGGAATAGGCGAGTTCATTTTCGATCCCATGGACTTTATCGTGGTAATGACGAAAGGAAACAAGGATCTGGAAATACTGGAGTTTTTAAGTAAAAAAGAACGCAGATACGTAGGTTTGATGGCAAGCAGGAAACGTATCGCTCATGATTTTGAAGAACTTCGTAAAATTGGTGTTTCTGAAGAATTTCTGTCAAGTGTGCATGCACCCATAGGTATTGACATATCCGCAATCACCCCAAAGGAGATCGCCCTGAGTATTGTCTCAGAAATAGTAAAAGAGAGCAGGGAGGAAACGAAAACAATACAGGTATAAATATAAACATCTATATATAATGTTCACAAATCTCTAAATATTCTATTATACCATGAAATACTACTCGATTATGACTCTCACACCTTCTAAACTGCAGTATATTAGACCAGATGGTATTGATGACGCTATTGAAATTCTTTCATCCAACGACGCGAACATAAAAGTTCTCGGCGGAGGTCAAAGCCTCATACCGTTATTGAAAACAAGGATCGTTAAAGTGGAAAAACTTGTTGATATCGGCAACATTGAATCACTTAATTACATAAAATCTAAAAGTGGCGAGATAAGAATAGGAGCAGCAACAAGAATTTCCCAGCTTGTTGAATCTGAATTGATTCAGAAAAGAATTCCAGCTCTTTATGATGCATGTGTGATGATAGCCGATCCTCTGGTAAGGAACATGGGCACAGTCGGTGGAAACATATCGCACGCAGATCCTGGAAACGATATACCTGTTGTTGCACTTGCACTGGGTGCAACCATAGTTGCCGTTGGGAAGAGTGGAGAAAGGGTAATCGGACCGGAGGATTTCTTCAAGGGACCATTTGAAACATCCCTCTCATATGGGGAAATAGTCAGGGAGATAGTTTTTCCGGATATGCAGAAGAATCAGGGATCATCCTTCACAAAGGTAAAAAAGATGAGCGGTGATTTTTCAGTCGCAACTTCGGCATCATTTGTCACTACGGATGAAGGAGGAAGCATCAAAACTGCAAGAATTGCAGTTTCATCCGCCACACCTGTCCCAACAAGGCTTATGGATATGGAAAATTATGTGACGGGAAAGAAGATCAACGACGCAATCCTGGATCATGTAAGGAAAAATGTCACAAATGGACTTGATATAATGGAGGACCAGACAATAGACCCCAACTTCAGAAAATACTGTGTATCTGATTCTGCGATGAAAAGCCTGGAAAAGGCGTATGGGAGAGCAATTGGAAGGTGATATGGATGAAACTGAAACTGAACGTTAACGGAAAGGAATATGATCTTGAAATAGAGGACAGGAAATTACTTGTGGATGTCATAAGGGAAGACCTTGCTCTTAAGGGAACTCATATTGGATGCGACACCACGGACTGTGGCGCCTGTACGGTGCTTCTGGACGACAGGCCGGTTAAATCATGCACAGTTCTTGCAGCGCAGGCATCTGGTCATAAGGTGACAACACTGGAGGGTCTTTCACGGAGTAAGGAAATGAAAATACTGCAGAAATCCTTTGTGGATAATCAAGGCCTCCAGTGTGGTTTCTGTACATCTGGCATGCTCATATCATCATATGCACTTCTGAAGAAGAATAAGAAACCTGGAGAGCTTGAGATAAGGGAGGCCTTATCCGGCAATCTCTGCAGATGCACCGGATACCAGGGAATAGTGAAATCCATAAGCGAGGCATCAAAGGAGATAGAAAAGACACAGGAGAAGATCACTGAGGTGGCAAGATGAGTACAATTGAAGAAATTGCTGCCGGCAAGGGAAGATTCATAGACGATCTTGTTCTGAAGGACATGGTTTATCTATCATTTTACAGAAGTCCCTATGCAAGGGCCCTGATAAGAAGTGTTAAGGCGGAGATAACTCACAAGGACATAGGGGCAGTTCTTGCGTCCGTCGGTGAGGGTGCAACCGATGAGAACATGAACCTTGCCCATCCTACGCTTGCTTCTGAAAGCGTAATGTATGTGGGACAGCCTATTGCTGCTGTTTATGGCAGATCGAAATATGAGGCTGAAGACAAACTGGATTCTGTGGAGGTTGATTTTGAACCCCTGAAACCCATAATGGATCCGGAAGAGGCCCTGAAAGGTGAACCAATTATACCAGGGACAAAGTCAAATGTTCTATCTGATACATATCTTGGCAAGAAGTTCAGTGTAAATGCGGATATTGTTCTGGAAGATCACTTTGAAAATCATAGAATAGCAACCAATCCCATAGAAACGAGGGGAATAGTTGCAGATTACGATGGTTCCATGCTTACAATATACACATCAACGCAGAGTGTTCACAGCATAAAGGACGGTATAGTTGAATCCCTCGGTCTTCCTTCTGAAAAAGTAAGGGTAATACAGACTGATACCGGAGGTGCATTCGGGCTGAAGGGGGGGCTCTATCCTGAATATGTGGTGGCATCAAGCCTTGCAATGAAGCTCAGGAAGCCGGTCAAATGGATTGAATCCAGATCAGAACTGCTTATGGCATCCAGGCCTGGAAGAGGTGTCAGCGCCGACATGAAAATTCATGCCTCAAGGGATGGAAGAATTCTTGGTGTTGAGGGAACCATTCTGGTTGACGCAGGTGCCTATGATGGGGGCAGTGGAGGATTTTCAGCCGGATGGATAGCACGACAGATCACCGGACCATATGATATAAGAAACGCATATCTTCGGGGCATAGCCGTTATGACAAATAAGGTACAGCAGGGCCCTTACCGTGGTGCGGGGAGGCCAGAGGCAGCCTTTTTCATGGAAAGGATGGTTGACCTTCTTGCTGAAAAGCTGAATATGGATCCGGTGGAAATAAGGCTCAAGAACATGTCAGAGGAACCGTTGAAGTCACCATTGGGTTTGCAGATTGAGGCAGCAGCTCCATTTTTCAGGAGGGCAATCAAGGAGATTGAGTATGAAAGGTTCAAAAGGAAGAACCCCGGTGTCGCATTTTTTGTCCTGGTACCTGCATTATTTGGTGGAGAAAGCTGCAAAATACGCGTGGAAAGTGGAAAGGTAAAAGTCTGGCTTGGTGGTGATACACACGGTCAGAGGCATGATCTTTTCGTAAAAAGTCTCGCGTCAAAGGAGCTTGATATACCTGAAAGTGACATAGAACACATGCTTGGAGATACTGGGGCACTCCAGAAAGGTGTCGGATCCTGGGGATCAAGGACTGCCATTGTTGGAGGCAATGCTCTGATTTCAGCATGCAGTAAACTCAAGGAGAATATTGCTAAGAAATATGGCAGATACGATCCATCAATGTTATCGGAAATAACCATGGAGGCAGAGGTATTCGAAGACGTGAAGGGGTCACTTAATTCATTTGGTGCAAACCTTGCTACAGTGGAGGTTGATGATCTAGGATACATAAATGTAAAGGACGTCTACTGCTGCTACGATGTGGGCAAGGCCCTGACTCCTGCAGTTGTCATTGGGCAGATTCAGGGCGGCGCTGTGCAGGGTATCGGACAGGTCATATCGGAGAGGCTTCTTTATTCCAGCGACGGGCAGTTACTTACAACATCCATAGCTGATGCCGGTGTTCTTAATGCAACGCAGGTACCGAACATAAATGTATCTCTTGTTGAGAACCCTTCAAGTTTCCCGCATGGTGCAAAAGGTGTAGGCGAATCCCCGACAATAGGGGTCCCTGCAGCTGTTGTATCGGCTGTTGAAAGGGTTACCCACGTGAGGATAAGGGAAACTCCCGTCACTCCGGAAACAATCCTTGGTGGAAAAAAGAATTGAGCATGGAGACATTGAAAGAAGGAAAAAGTCGCATTTCCATAGTCGAGGAACCAATCAGCCTGATGAATGAAGCTCACGAGGGATCAGGATCGAGGGTGACATTTTATGGCATTGTAAGACCTCTTGAGGATGGCAGGAAGATACTCCACATCCATTATGAATGCTACCATGAAATGGCAATGAAAAGTCTTGAATCCATAGTTAGAGATGCGGAATCAAGATTTCATCCTGATCATGTCAATGTAACTCACAGAATCGGTGATGTTAAACCAGGAGAAGAATCCGTAGTTGTGGATGTTTTCACTTCTCACAGAAAAGACGGTTTCTCCTGCTGCTCCTACATAATGGATAGAATAAAAAAGGAAACGCCAATCTGGAAATGTTTCTATTTTCTAGACGGTTCAAGCCAGTGGAAATGATCACGAGGCTTTGGAAAGTTCCTTCTCTATCTCTGCGTAATCAGGTTCCACACCAGGGTCTTCACTTACCCACTTATACTTCACCACACCGCTGGAGTCTATTACGAATACTGCCCTCTTGGATGCCCTTAATCCTGGTACCTTTACGAAATCACTGTGAAGGGCACCATATTTTTCCGACACTACCTTTTCCGAATCGCTGAGAAGATCGAAGTCAAGATGATTCTGTTTGGCAAATTCAGCAAGTGAAAAAGGTGAGTCTACGCTTATTCCCACAACCTTTGCTCTCAAATTGTTAAACTTGCTCATGGAATCCCTGAAAGTGCACATCTCCTTTGTACAAACGGAGGTGAATGCTCCAGGGAAAAAGGCAAGTACTACCTTCTGCCCCTTGTACTCAGAAAGGGATCTCATTTTCAGTGCCTTGTCAGGGAGTCTAAAATCAGGAGCCTTGTCTCCAACATTAACCATCTTTACCAGTTCATAATCATTTAAATGTATAAAACCCTTCCACCCTTCATGTTGGGTGTGTCCCTGCTTTCAGGTGGTAAGGATTCTTTCCTCTCAACGCTTCTAGCAATGGAGCAGGGGATAGATGTGATCAGATGTGTTACAGTAATTCCCGAAACCGATTCCATGATGTTTCATGTACCGAATATTCACATTGCCGGAAATGTCGCATCCCTTCTGGATCTTGAGACAGAATTTGTTCCTGAGACAGATTATGAGGAAAAGCTTCTAGAACTTGCCAGGTCAGGGGTAGAAGCAATAGTGTGCGGCGCAATCGCTTCAGAGTTCCAGAAGACAAGGATAGAAAAGATATGCACAGAAGCAGGAATGGTATGCTTCGCTCCACTGTGGATGAAAGACCAGCGCACTGTAATTGAGGAAATAATAAGTTCCGGCATAAGGGCAATCATTGTATCAGTATCAGCTGAGGGACTTGGAGAAGAACTACTTGGAAGGGTCATTGATGAGAACCTTCTCGCTCATCTCGTCAAGGTTCACGAAAAGAACAGGATCAACATAACCGGTGAAGGTGGTGAGTACGAATCCCTTGTTACAGGCATTGATTTCAGGGAAAGAATAAAAATCAGGGAATACCAGAAGATATGGAATGGTTCTACCGGCTACTTGAAAATTGAATCGGTGGAGATGCGATAGATCATATTTTCAAACGTTCAACCTCAAGTGCATCCCAGGTCGGATATTCCTCAACCTCGTACATCTCGTAATTCACCTTCTTTTTTAAATCAGGAAGTATCCACGGTGGTACCTCTAACCTTTTCCTTGGGATGTTCATATGGATCATCTCTTCCTTCAGACCGACAGATAGCAACCTGCTCTTTGCCTCATATACATTGTCAACCTCTATTATTCCTCTTATTATGGTACCATCCTTGGTGACAACATCGATGGGTCTTGCTATGTTTCTTGCCCTTCTCTTAAGTCTGTTCTTCAGCTGAACAGAGTCCTTGAATCTTGCTGAACAATAATGAACAGGAAATTCAGAGTATTCTCTTACCATTTCTATTGCCATCTCGGCACTCCCCTTCGCTCCAGATTCAACATCATTCTTGATGGTGAACCCTCTTCCCAGGAGATTCATTGAATTTGTCTCAGAGAATTCAAGCTCATTGATATTTATGAAATCCAGATCCATTCTTCTGCAGAAATCAATGAGCTCCCTCATCTGTCTATCCATACCCGGAATAGCGGGTACCTCTATTCCCACATCCAATTATTTATGAAATCCAGATCCATTCTTCTGCAGAAATCAATGAGCTCCCTCATCTGTCTATCCATACCCGGAATAGCGGGTACCTCTATTCCCACATCCATTCCAGCCTCCCTGGCTGCCTTGATCCTCCAGACAAATGCAGATCGATCCATTCTGTCCCACAGTTCCTCCGGAGCGTGGAAGCGTATCTCGTCTAGTCCGGCTTTTGCCACAGCGTCGATGGACTTCCTAGTACCGCTAATCGTGTATAGATGGATATGATGACTCTCGCCGAATTCTCCCTTAAGCATTCGGATGTATTCTGAGGTTCTGTCATAGTATTTTAGAGGGTCTCCTCCCGTTATTCCAGTTCCCATGGCATCGACCATTCTCGCCTCAAGGATGGCATCATGCATTTCATGGAGAGGCATCTCGTCAGCATACATTACATCCTTCATCTTCTTCGGATCAGAGATTGGGCAGTAGAAGCACTTTGCATCGCAAATGCCAGACACGAAGAGAACCATCTTTCCTCCTTTTGCGCACTGAACGCATCCGGGTGAAAGTCTCCCCACATAAGCTGATCCTCCTGGAAGTCTCTTCATATGGTAGATCATTGTGAACGAATATTAATAATCAATCCAGGGTTTTTTGAGATGAACCATCTTCAGTCTGAACATCCTTCAGGTTATAAGCATGGACTATCAGAAGCCTCATCATCTGACCCAGCTCAACCTGATTTATGTTAACTGGCACAATCAGTGGGTTGTTCTGTGGTATGATTATACCCCTGCTTAGAAGCCTGGATATGAGTGATCTACGGTCTTCGATGGTTGTCTTCTTATAATCCTTTGGAATCCCAACATTGCACCTTTCAAGCTCCTTGAGGAATACGGGTCTTGCCAAAACAGCATGAAGGAGAGCAAGAGCATTCTCCGAAGGCTCCTCAAGATCGAAGTGTCTGGCAACAGTGCCCACGGACGTATAAATATCTGATCTGGAGGTAGTATCTATGGAATATATTTTTGATGGTTTGATCTCCTTAACTTTCAGTATACCCTGGTCAACCATTGAATTCAGGTAGCCTGTAAGTACCAGCCTGTGCATATCAACACCCCTTACCCTCATACCCTTTAGAATTCCGGAGATAGAGTTTTCCCCATTACTTAGAACCTCAAGAATGAGGGTTTTCAGATCTTCCCTGGCGCCTGGTTTCGTTTTAATTCACCTATCCTTTCCTGAACCTTTGTTCTCATCCTTTCCGCCTCTTCAACCGCCACATTACACAAATACGCAGATGAACCTGTGAAACTTTTTGGATCAAGTGCAGTTGATATTTCTTCCGAATTAAGATGCAAGTCAACAGCCCGGCCCATAAGAACATCAGAAACATTCTTTCCCGTGTTTTTTGCCTCAATGGAGCAGATTCTGACAAGCTCATGCGCATCCTGTCTCGCCATACCTTTGGAAACTAGGAGTTTAACAAGCGATTCCGACATATAGTATCGATCAGCCAGCAGATTTTTTACCATTTGTTCCTTTCTGATCTCGAGATTGGACATTATATTATCCATCCTAGAAACTATGAAATCAGTTAGAATGGAGGAGTATGGTATTACAAACCTTTCAAGTGCACTGTTTGTAAGGTCTCTTTCATGCCAGTAAACGCCCGCCTCATATTCAGGAATGATCAGTGACCTCAAATATCTGGCCAAGCTGCATACGCTTTCTGAATCGATTGGATTCTGCTTGGATGGCATGGAGCTGGAGCCGACCTGAGACTGTGCCCTGAAGTGCTCAGCCACCTCTGAAATTTCAGGTCTCTGCAGGTTTCGTACCTCAGTGGCAAGGCGCTCTATGGTCGTCGAAATATTATTCATCACGGAGAGGTACTCAATGTATCTATCGCGACCCACGATCTGCGTGCTTACATAGTCATATCCTAGGCCAAGCATTTCCATGCATCTCTTCTGTATTGCGGGAGCATCTTTTCCAAGGAAAGCACCGGTACCCACAGGACCCATGAGTTTTCCCACCAGAATTCTTGGCTGAGTTTCCATAAGCCTTGTGAGATGTCTGGAAATTTCAGTGAGAAATACAGACATCTTCATGCCGAATGTCAGCGGGCTTGCATGCTGTCCATGAGTTCTACCTATGATAACCGTATTGGAATGTTCCCTTATTATAATTGAGAGAGTTCCCTGAAGAGAAATAAGAGATTCATAAAAATAAGGAAAAAAATCCTTGAGTTGAAGAGCGGTGGCGGTATCATTGACATCATTGGAGGTGAGACCATAATGAACGTAGGCACCTGCCTTTCCTGCCTTGTCAGATAGTACTTTTACCATGGCCATGACATCATGGTTTATCTCATGCTCCACCGCATTCACTTCGTCCATTCTGACAAGATTTTTGTCGATGACATTTTTTAAATCTTTCGGAACAGATGGTGGGACAAGGCCAAATTCAGATTCAGCCCTCGCTGCTGCATATTCTACAAGAAGCATCTTCCTCAGGCGTTCTTTCCTGCTGAAGATTGCTTTCACCTCACTTCGTCCGTAGCGGTAATCTATTGGTGAAACAAGGAAATTCTCCAAAAGCCTTTCATCGGTCATATTTTGCCTCTTGACAAATTGAACATGGGGGAAAATTGAAACCTTATTTTATTTTATGGTAATTTGGTGAAAGTGCGTTGAAAAATACCTTTGAATATTTCAAGTGTTGATGAAAAAAATCATCCAATACGCACATTGAAATTATCAGTTCTGGATCATGTATTAAAAATAAGTCACTGTATTTGGCCATCATTTAACAGCACAATAAAACTAAATCTTCTGAAATAAGACTGGCTTTCCAGGTAAATTTATCAAATCCTGCACAAAATATGCTTTAAATGAATACAACGTAGAATAAGTGTCATTAAGAAAAAAAGTCCAAATACTCTAGAAATTCACAATTATTATCTTCTTCCCTTGGTATAAACAGCAAAGAGTACAATAAGACCTACAGCACCAATTCCTATCAGGATATAGAGTATTACGCCACTTATTGGCACAGTTACTGGCTTATGAGGAGACACTTTGGTTATGTGCTGAACTGGAGCATATTTCACGTTCACTACCATCGAGGATCCATGGACAGTGAAAGTGCCAGATGGTGTGGTGGTATTGTATGAAGCAGTGTTAAAGACGGTATATGAGTATGTTCCGTTTGTGAATTGAAGGGTTAGATTCTGATTTGTCATGTTATAATAGGAGCCATCCACAAGTATTTCCCACCTTTCAGTTGTGCCATTTGTAACAGGCAGGCCAGATTCGTGTATAGTAACGGTGTAATAGACCCTGACGAACGAAACTGATTCATTCACCACATTTCCATTGACAGTAAAAATTCCAGAGGAAACTACGGGTGTTGATGTCTTGTTTTCAGACTGAACATTATATGAGTAAGTACCATTCACGAGTGATATTGAAAGAGTTGTGGCAGTTCCATTGATCGAATAAGCAGCTCCTGTTGAGCTCGTTATGTTTATGAACCACTGGTCACCAAATGGCAGACCAGATGATGCGAAACTGACAGGATATTTGTAAATTGTAAATGACACGGTTATCAGAACAGATGATCCATTCACAAGAATAATTCCTTTAGATGGTGTTGGAATATAATGATCTACTGTATACACAGTGAATTCATATGTTCCGTTGGGTAATGAGAAACCTATATTACTGGAAGATGAGGAGTTGTAATAAGCTGATGAAATAAATAGGGCAGAAACGGACCATTCAGTTCCAGCGGGTAATAAACTAAGTGGAAGATTTGTCTCATTGAATGATACAGAATAATACGAATCAACAAAAGAAATGGTAAGATTTGAAAAATTCGTTCCATTAACGTAGATTACACCAATATTATTCTGAGGATGGAACCCAACGTCGTTTATAACTCGATATTCATAAGTTCCGTTTGGAACGAAGAAACTTATGCTACCATTACCAGAGCTAACAGTACTAATATCATATGAATTTCTAAGTGCTATTGACCATTTCATACCGGATGGAAGACCAGATTCTGATACGTTAACATAATGATATTGTGACTCAAATGATATGTTTTGAACAACAACATTAGAATCAACCGTGAGGACACCATTGTCTGGATTTGCGAAATACTGGCCATCAATTTCTACAGAATAGAATGTTTCTGAGCCGTAAACTGGAATTATAAGATCTCTATACGATGTTGAATAAGTAGTTCCGGATGAGCCCTTGCTTTGATTGGTCAGTATAACGGACCATGTCGTATTGTACGGCAACCCTTTCTCCTCAAAAACGATGTAACCGGATGTGGATGAAGATGCAGGTATCGAATTTGTAAAGTTTTCATAGACTGTCTGGGAAGAGGTCAGGTCAACGGTCCCACTCTCATTTGTTGTTGAAAAATCTGTTATGTCACCGAGGTTATATGAGTAGGTTCCAGCAGGAAGCACAAATGAAACTGTTGAGTTCTGGGAATACTGTGTGAGGGAAAAACCCGTCGAGTTACTGACCCTAACGTACCACTCCGTATTGACAGATCCAGAGGATGGCAGATTCTTCTCCTTGAAAAGCAGTGTGTAATAGTCAAAATTAAATGTTATAAGGCTGAGATAGTTCTTTCCTATCATATTAATTATTCCTGATTCAGGAACTACTCTGTATCCGTAAAGGGTGAAATTCTGGACGTAGTATCTATAAGTTCCATTTGGTACCCAGAATGATATGGTAGTATTGGAGGAATACTCAACCATGGAACTGCCCGTAGCATTATTGATTACCTTAACACTCCATTCAGTCCCGTATGTTCCCAACAGTGAATGCAACGGGAGACCATTTTCCTCAAACACCATTTGGTAAAGTGCCTCATTCCCCACAACAGATGATCCCTGACCTGCACTGGTAAGGGTATTACCAACATGATTCATCATCTGGAGGGGACCATTTGAGGTGGAATAATATGAAAATACCATTGAAAAAATAGCAACAAATGCAAATACTATTAGAATCGTGATCTTAAATTTCCTCTTAATGCTAAAGCGCTGTCTCATCTGGAACTATAGAGGATAAGCATGCTGATATACTTAAACTTTTTTAATTTGTCTGACAATATTGGGAGTTTTGTTCAATCATCCTTTCTTACTGTAACTTGCCTGCCAGCAATTTTCCCTTTTTACAGTAAGTTTTAATTTGTCTTTGGCGAATCACGAGGAAATACTTTTAACAAAGGGAAAAATGCATAGTTATTCAAAGGCTTTGCTTATCCCGGCATTAGCTGTGAGATTTAGTCATGCATATTATCTATCCATGATTACCACGAAATTTATCTAATTTCCATTCTTTCTTATTTTTCAGCAGATTGATTTTATGCTAACTCTCTTATCGCTTTTGATTTGAATTTTGCTTCTAAGAAACACGATATACGATCAGTTCGATAATGCCTATTCATATTGCATATTTTCAAGAAATAATATGACTTATATAGATATTCAAAATTAAAAGAGTGAGGTTTATATGCGTCGTAATGTTTTTATTGGCATGAAACAAAATGGGAGAGGACTGGAACTGACACTGGGGAACTTCCTGAGGTCTGCTGTTTCTAGGAATCCAGAACAGAAGATATATTACCAGGACAAGGAAATATTTACCTATGCACAATTCTACAGGAGAGTTGTAAACCTGGCAAATGCCCTTGTGAAACTTGGATTGAAAAAGGGTGATAGGGTAGCCGTCATAGACTGGGATACAAACAGGTACGTTGAATGCTACTATGCCATTCCAATTGCAGGTGGAGCGATACACACTGTCAACATCAGATATTCACCTGAACTAATATACTATACTATTTCGCATGCAGAGGACTCGTTTATAGTTATTAGAGACGAATTTGTACCTCTCATAGAAAAAAACAAGGAGCTCTTTTCGTTCATAAAGGGGTGGATAATTTACTCGGAATCCGGGAAGATAGGATCATCCCTTGAACCAAAATACAATTACGACGACCTTGTGAAAGATGAACCTTCGGCGAAGGAGAAAGGGAAAGATGTTGACATCTATGATTCGGCTGAAACCTCTCTCCCTTCAACTTCTGAGGATGACATTGCAACAATATTCTACACGTCAGGTACCACTGGTCTTCCAAAGGGGGTGACATTCACTCACAGGAACCTTGTACTGCATGCCGTTTCACTAATGTCCACATTAAACGAACCTCCAATGAGTATTTCGTCAAAGGATGTAGTTATGCCCATTGTTCCGCTTTTTCATGTTCATCAGTGGGGCTTTCCGCATTGGGTTTTGAGCAAAGGTCTGCCGTATGTTTTGCCTGGAAGATATAATTATGCTCTGATTCTTAAACTAATAGAGAAACTTCATGTAACAGTAACAGCAATGGTTCCCACAATACTGCAGTTGATCCTGATGGAGCCCGGGTCAGAGGGAATTCTAAGAAATTCTCATTTAAGAATCATCATCGGCGGCTCGGCACTTACGGAGGGTCTCACCAAGAGAGCAGAAGCGCTTGGCCTCACTGTTGTCGGCGCATACGGAATGTCTGAAACAGCTCCTGCATTAACGGTCTCATACATTAGTAAAGAGATAGAGCATTTGTCACCTGAAGAGATAAAACGTGAAATTACATCTGCCGGTTTTCCAGTGGTACTAACACAGGTAAAGATAGTAGACAGCGAAATGAATGACCTCCCCAGAGATGGAAAGAGCATAGGTGAAGTTGTTGCAAGGGCTCCCTGGCTCACCTCCGGTTATTGGAAAATGGCGGAGGAAACAGAAAAACTTTGGAGAGGGGGATGGCTTCATACAGGGGACCTCGGAACAATGGACAGGTATGGCTTCCTTAGGATTGTTGACAGGGAGAAGGATGTTGTGAAAAGCGGAGGTGAATTTGTCCCTACAATCATTCTAGAAGACATAATCAGTGCAGTCCCTGGTATCATGGAAGTTGCTGTTGTAGGTAAGCCTGATCAGAAATGGGATGAAGTCCCGGTGGCATTTTACACCTCAAAGGAAGAGTTAAAAGAAGATTACCTTAACAGAGAAATGGATAAATTCGTTGAAACCGGAAGAATAGCAAAGTTCTGGAAGCCCGTTTCATTCATTAGGGTTGACAGTTTCGAAAGAACAAGTACAGGAAAAATTGATAAAAAGCCTTTGAAGGAAAGGGTAAGAGGAGGCTCATAGGGAGGAAAATTTATACCACAATATAGTTATGTGTGAATGCTATATTAGTATTTGAGATCGGTGGAACCTAGATGAACATATACCTCCTTGTATTCGTACTTGCAGCTGCATTTTCTGTCGTGTCAACTATTTTCTATCTGGTTAATTCTCTTAGGTCATTTTTCTTTAGGGATGAAACGATCAACAACGACTTTACAAAAGAAGATGTGACCATAGTCGTTCCTGTTTATAAGGAAAAAGAATCTGTATTCAGGGAAGTTCTTCAGGCCATTTCCCTGCAGGGCACCAGTTTCATAGTGGTTGGTGATGGAAATGATCAGCCTTACAGGGCCATTACTGAAGAGTACGGAGGTAGATTCATTCTAAACGAGGTAAGAGGAGGAAAGAGAAAGTGTCTGGCAATTGCAATGAAAAGTGTATTCTCTCCTCTCGTGATGTTCGTGGACAGCGATACCATAATTCCACCTGATGCGACTGAAAAGCTTGTATCAAAATTCAAGAGCGATGTCGGTGGTGTAGGAGCAAACCTTTCTCTTGTGATAGATGACTCACCAATTTCTTATGGGGCAGAATTTGTTGAACGATCTCGTGAAGTTGTTTTCAAGGCCATGTCAAAAAGCGGAAATGTTATGATTCTTGATGGAGGCTGCGCCGTATACAGAACTTCCATTGTTAAACCATTCATTCTTTCGGACGAGTTCATAAACCATACTGTCTTTGGAAGAAAGAGCCTTACGGGCGATGACAGGCAGCTCACGAGTCATGTGATAAAAAGCAATTTCAGGGCTGTTAAAAATTACGATGTTAGGGTAAGGACCTATGCCCAGTCAACATACAAGTCATACATAAGACAGCAGGTCAGATGGTCAAGGGCAGGATGGTATTATTTCTTCCACGATCTAAAGTCAGGGACAGCATCCAAGGCAGGGTCTTTCTATACATTTGAGCTCATTTATATGTACATGCTACCAATAGTGTTTCTATCGCTTGGTCTTGCACAGTTTTTCATTTACACACATATATTCTTCCGTATACTCCTTTTCCATCCACATTCCATCGAGGTTTCCTTCATGTTATTCATTGCATTCTTCACACACAACATTAAGCATGGGCTAATTAGGGTTGTTTCCACCTTCCTTAACATAGGTGGTATTTCCGTCTTTGGAGTGGCTGTTTCCAGGAATGTTCAGATCAAGAAAAAACTGAAAGTTTTCGCATACGGTGCAGTATCGCTCTTCATAATGTTCATTACATTTTTCTACGGCCTTTTCACCATATGGAAACAGTCAGACTGGATAACAAGGTGATTTATCCTCTTCAATGAATGCGGGATCCATGCAGTGTTGAATCCCACTCACTTGAAAGGGAAGATATTCACATTATCATTGAAACAAAAATCGTAACAGCAAAAATAATAATCTTTTCATGATTCCTTTTGAGGATACAATGATTGAAAATCCAGATTCAGAACAGGAGTCGTCTCCGTGGGAGGGCACTTCAGAAGCTGAAATAGAGGCTTTTGCTTCAAGGACTTCTAATCTCATAAAGGTCTTTGGCTTGGGGGGAGCAGGCTCCAATACAATCACTAGATTGTACAGGGAAAAGTTGAACGGTGTCGAATTGATTGCATGCAATACTGATGCCAATCATCTTTTGAGAATGAGGGCTCATAATAAAATACTTCTTGGAGAGACCCTAACGTCGGGGCAGGGGGCCGGAGGTGACCCGAAAATAGGAGAGGAGGCCGCCAGGGAGAGCGAGCATCAGATAAGAGAGCTCATGAGGGATGCGGAGATTGTCTTCGTTACGGCAGGACTTGGTGGCGGAACCGGGACCGGCTCGATACATTATGTTGCAAAGATGGCAAAGGAAGCAGGCATATTGACAATTGCTGTTGTCACAATGCCATTCGCATCTGAAGGGCTGGACAGATTACGAAAGGCCAAGCGCGGTCTGGCTCAGCTTGCACCTGAATGCGACTGCGTCATACTTATAAAGAATGACAAGCTTCTCGAACTTGAATCAGACCTCCCGTTGGAAAGGGCGTTCAGATTTGCAGATGAAGTGATCGTTAAGGGGGTAAGGGCAATCACAGAAGTGATAGGATCAACTGGGCTGATCAATCTGGATCTAAATGACCTCAGGGAGATCATGAAGAATTCCGGTGGCGCCCTTATGGGTATAGGAATATCATCTGGTTCTGTGGATAGCAGGGTGAAGGAAGCAGTGACACAGGCATTGAAGTCACCATTCCTTGATGTTGACCTTTCAAGGGCCACAGGCGTTCTTGTCAACGTTTCAGGCGGCGATGACATTCAGCTTGACGAGACAAATTCTGCCACGGATGAGGTAAGACGGCTTGTAAGTGATAGGGCAAAGATTATCCTGGGTGCTGGCATTGATGAAAGACTCAAAGGGAACATACAGGTTGTTGTCATCGCCACGGGCCTCTTTTCCATAAAAGACCTGACGGAAGGTGCAGAAAACGATGAAAGCGGCCTGGATTATATCTCTTAGTTTAGGGCGCTAAAGAATATTTTTAATACTGTTTTCCATACGGAAACCATGGTTCTGTGCATCCGTAAAGGGAAAAAAATTTCCAAGGGGTGCTTGCATTAGGATGCTTTCTCATGAAGAGATTGATTACCTGAAGGAGATTGCAAGGAAGATAAGGGTCAGTTCTGTCAGGATGGTTTACGAAGCAAAGAGTGGTCATCCTGGCGGTTCGTTGAGTTTTGCAGATATATTCTCTGTGCTTTACTTCAAGGTAATGAACATAGATCCTTTAAATCCTGAGGATCCAAACAGGGACAGATTCATACTGAGCAAGGGCCACGCCTCTCCAGGTCTTTATTCCACTCTTGCTTTAAGGGGGTATTTTCCCACAACACTTCTATCCGGATTCAGGAAACTAAACTCCAAGCTGGAGGGTCATGTGCACAGAGGTGTTCCCGGAGTTGAGTCGTCCACAGGATCACTTGGCCAGGGTCTTGGTGTCGGTATAGGTATGGCGATTTCAGCAAAGGAACAGGGAAAAAATTACAGAGTATACGTTGGAGTCGGGGATGGCGAAATGGAGGAGGGCAATATTTGGGAGTCACTTATGGCAGGATATAAGTTCCGGCTCTCAAACATTACTGTAATACTTGATCGTAATCGTGTTCAGCTGGATGGCATGACGGATGACATAATGCCCATGGGGGATATTGCCTCCAAGGTCAGGGCATTTGGATGGTCAGTGCAGGAAATAAATGGTCATGACTACAGTGAGATATATGATGCACTGGAAAAGGCTAAGCAGCAAAAAGAGCTTCCGAGTTTCATTGTTGCCAATACAGTGAAGGGTAAAGGTGTTAGCTATATGGAAGGCAATCCGAAATATCATGGCGCTCCGCCTGCAAATGAAGATGAGTACAGCAAGGCAATGATGGAACTTGGTGAGGTTTCATGACCGTTTCCGAGAGCCTTCGTGAGGCATATGGCGAGGAGCTCCTGAAAATTGGAAAGTCTGACCCGAACATTCTTGTATTTGATGCTGATCTTTCGACATCGACCAAGACTGCCTTGTTTGGGAAGGCATTTCCTAAAAGGTTCTTCAACATGGGCATATCGGAACAGTCCATGGTGACAGCAGCTGCTGGAGCTGCCCTGACAGGAAGACAGGTATTTGTCTCCACATTCGCAGTTTTCCTTACAAGAACATATGAACAGCTCAGACAGAGTGTCTGCTACAATAACGTGAATGTGAAATTTGTCGTTACTCATGCGGGAATAACCGTGGGAGAAGACGGAGCAACCCATCAGATTATTGAAGATATTGGCATAATGAGTGGTCTCCCGAACATGTCTGTGATTGTACCGGTTGATTCCGTAGAAACAAGATCTGTGATAAGGTATCTTCATGAAGAGACAACCACACCATATTATGTCAGGTTAACACGAGAAAAGTTTCCGGTGCTTAATCAGCCCGATTACGAATACGTTCCCAGGAGAAGCACGGTCATGAGGGAAGGATCTGATCTCAGCATAATTGCCTGCGGTTCCATGGTTTCCATGGCGCTTAAGGCTGCGGAAATCCTCAAGGTCAGGGGCATTGATGCAAGAGTAATCAATATGTCGTCCATAAAGCCCATGGACACAGATGCTGTGATCAGGGCGGCAAGGGAGACAGGTAGAATCGTGACGGCGGAGGAACACTCCATATATAATGGTCTGGGAAGCAGAGTTGCTGAAATAGTAACAGAGCATTACCCCGTTCCAGTTTCCAGAATAGGAATGAGAGATACATTCGGTAAATCAGGCAGTTCGTGGGAATTGTTTGATTACTTTCATATGGGACCTTCAGATATAGCAAAATCATCTGAGGAGATATTCAGGGAGGAGAGCAGATTTGAAAATATTTCTTGATACCGGAAGCATAGAAGAGATAAGGCAGGGGGTTGACATGGGTCTCGTTGATGGTGTGACAACTAACCCCACGCTCATATCCAAGGTAAAGGGAAAGGATTTTAAAACTGTGGTCAGCGAGATTCTGAAGGCAACACCTGGACCCGTGAGCATTGAGGTTGTCGCTGTTGATTACGAAAATATGATAAAGCAGGCCCTGAAAATTAGGGAACTTGGAGAAAATGCGGTTGTCAAGATTCCCATGACAGTTGACGGACTCAAGGCAATTCGTGATCTGAAACAGAGGAAGATACCGGTGAACTGTACTCTTATTTTCAGCCCCATACAGGCTATGCTTGCTGCTAAGGCTGGTGCTTCCTATGTATCACCCTTCGTTGGCAGGCTTGATGATATCTCAGAAGACGGCATGTTTCTCGTTGAACAGATAAGGTCAATATTTGACAATTACGATTTTCAGTGCAATATACTGGTGGCATCAGTGAGGAATCCTGTTCATGTTGTCAGGGCTGCAATGATTGGCGCTGATGTCGCAACGCTTCCTTTTGACGTTCTCACAAAACTTACGGAGCATCCCAAAACAGCCGAGGGACTCAACAGGTTTCTTGAAGACTGGAAGAAGGTCTCGCCTGAGGGAAAATTCCTTCTTTAGAATCTCAATCAGACAAGGCGGATTGTTTCAAGGTCCCTGAGCGCATGGGCCTCTATCCCAAACCTTGATTTTATCTGCTTCGCGAATTCTACGGCCTTTTCACCGTCTCCGTGGTTCACAAGTATCAGCCTGGGCTTGGGCTGCATTGTCGCTATGTAGGCCATAAGCTGTCTCTTATCAGAGTGTCCGGAGAACCCCTCTGCAGTTTCAACATTTATGGAAACGTTGAACTTTGTTGCCTTTCCACTCTCTGAAAGAGTAATTTCCTTTGCGCCTTTCTGTATCTTTCTTCCCATTGTGCCATCTGCCTGGTAACCAACGAATACAAGGGTATGTTTCGGGTTATCCACCCATGCCCTGAAGTATTCCATGACAGGGCCTCCGTTCATCATTCCGGAAGTGGCAAGTACTATCTTGCTTTCTTCGGAATCACAAAGGTTTTGTCTCTCCTCCTTTGTTTCAACCTTCTTAAATATTTTTGAAAGGAAAGGATTGTCGTTTTTTACCATTATTCTCTCCTTAAGCTCCTTGTTGAGGAATTCAGGATAAGCTGCGTGAATTGCAGTTGCTTCCATGATCATTCCGTCAAGGTATACTGGAGTGGTAAGTTTTATTCTCCCCTCCCTTACCATCTGCTCAAGAACCAGCATAACCTCCTGGCTCCTTCCCACTGCGAAAACCGGTATGAGAACCGATCCGCCACGATCGAATGTTCTATTGACAATATCAACGAGAATTTCGCCTGCCTCCTTTCTGGTGTGCTGATAGTCGTCCCTTCCTGCGTATGTTGATTCCGTCATGAATGTTTCCACCCTTGGAAACCTGTTGTTTGCAGGATTAAAAAGCCAGCTTTTCTCGAATTTCACGTCACCGCTCAGAACGATGTTATATAAGCCCTCACCGATATGCAGGTGCACAGAAGCTGATCCTAAAATATGACCGGCGTTGTAAAGTGTCAATCTTGTATCCCTTGTTATGTCGGTTGTCTCATTGTATCTCAACACAATTGTTCTCTTCACCATCTCCCTTATGTGTTTTGATTCATATGCGGCCTTCCTCCCCTCTGCATGCGCAACCTTTATGAAATCATTCTGCAAAAGAACTGCCAGATCCCTTGTGGGTGCTGTCATGTATACAGGGCCTTCATAGCCGAATTTGAATAACACAGGCAGTATACCTGAATGGTCCAGATGGGCGTGCGTGAGAACAACAGCATCAATTGACGAAAATGGCTGAACTTCAGGAGCGTAAAGATACGGGGCCTCGGACCATGGCTGATCATAATCTGTGGAATTTAGCATGCCGCAATCAACAAGTATTTTTGAATTGTTTGTTGAGACCAGGGTTGAACTCCGCCCAACCTCTCTGTGACCACCAAGCGCGCTTATTCTGATCCATGTTTCACCTGGCATTGGTGCTATGTTGAGCTTTTCACCGAGCTCATGAAGGAATGCTCTCCTCTCCTGTTTCACCTCGCGAAGTAGTTCCCTTACCTCCTTCACAGTTCGGGAATACATTGGCGGTGCCCTTACCAGCCTTGGTGACCAGTTCGTCTCTGATTTTATGATTGTTATGAAATTCGCGTTTCTGTCTGTTATGATGGATGGTTCATCAGCCTCTATCACGACCTCTCCGGTGTCACTCTCGAAATAAATGTCCTGAACACCTGCATTTTCCGGCACAATCTTTAGAATCTCCTCCTTTGCCTTGTCCTCGTCAGAAAGGATCGAGGGATCCGGTCTGATAATGACCCTTCTCTTTATCTCCTGTGCAATCTGTATGGCGAGATCCTCTCTCTTGGAAAAAAGATCGGTACTCTTCGTGTAAACAACGATATTGGGGCCTTCGTAATCAACCTCACTTATCTTGTTGTCCTGGTAAAGCCTGTCAAATATTTCTCTAATCTCTGATAGATAGTCCCTTGAGGACAAGTAAATTCACCTCTGGAGAAAATTTAAATTGAAATGTAATTAAAATTTTACTTTAAGTTTTTTAATCCTATCCATGACTTCCTGCTCTGGAACATCATGGTAACCATTCTTTGGGTCAATAACGGCAATATCTATCATTCCACCTGATGCAGAATCCCTTTGTTTAGCGGCACTGATTGCTCTTATGGCAATGTCAATGAGCTCATCGACCTTCAAGCCGCTTTCATATTCTGTTTCAAGAACACCGTAAACGAAAGGTGATCCGGAACCTGTGCTGACATACTTATCCTCAACACTTCCGCCGGCAGCGTCCACTGAAAAAAGATGAGGTTTCGTATCTATTCCACCTATGAGTATCTGCACCATATATGGATAAAACTTGGATTGATTTAGAATGTTTGAGAGAAGTGTCGCAGCAGCCTCAATTGGCATCCCGAATTTCCTTTGTAACCTGTAAAGCTCGAGCTCTGCCTTCATGTATCTAACAAGGACCTGTGCATCTCCAACCAGACCAGCAATGGTCATCGCTGCATAATCATCAATGCGGTGGAGTTTCCTGCCATCCTTGTGGACAATGAAATTCTCCATAGTAACTCTTCTCTCTGTGGCCATGACCACAGAGTCGTTTGTAACCATGCCTAGAGTTGTAGTTCCAGTTGACATTACTTCATTCATAACTGTTCACCAAAAAAGCAACCTACAATCTCTAAAGACTATTAAATGTTTTACTTGCTCAGAGACATCCCTTCATGCATTCCAGAATTTCATAATTCCTTCCTCGAAAAAGTATCACTGGATATTGAACACCTGTTTCCAATATGATTGAAGAATACATAGGACAAAGCATTCTGGCCTAAGAATAACAGTAAACCGGAGATATGTTCATTCCATCATGAAAGATGTTCTTTTCTGGTATTTGCAATATAATATTCCTTCCTACCATCATTTTGCAATCCACAACTTTCACGTGCAATTCCAATCAAATAAAACCTCTATTCAAAACATTCCTGTTACCCACAGGAGCTGAATTCTTAAATGATAATCTTTTTCAGGGCACAAATGAACTAAAAATAAGTATGGTTTTGTTATTTCTGATACAACCAAAACACCTATTGTAGGTCAATGGGCATCTTCACGTGCGAATTTCATATGTTTTAATAATTTGCCGTCCCCAGATGTGACGTGATTATTCTTTGTTGCACTGATCGATTCGGTTTAATACGGAGATAACATACCAATATAATGGTCCTTACAGCCGCAGACATAATGAGGAAGCCGCCAAAGACAGTATCTCCGGACATTTCGGTGAGTGAAAGCTCAAAGATCATGAGGGATACAGGGGAGGGCTTTTTGATCATACGTGAAGGAACAGACATTCTGGGCATAGTAACAGAGTGGGATCTTGTATCCAAGGTTATGGCGGCAGGAATTGACCCAGATAGCATAAAGATAGAAAAGATCATGACAAGGAATTTCATCCACATTCCTCCGGACACTCCTACGATCAAGATAACTGAAACCATGAGGGAACACGGCATAAGAAGGCTTATCGTAATGAACGGCAGAGAGCTTCTTGGTGTCATAACATCCAGGGACATTCTTCGCATATTCAAGGACTACGTGGAGAACGTCAGCGAGATAGTCTACAGGTTCGGTATCAAATAGTCACTGCGACATTATATTGTCGAAAAGTACAAGAAGATCGTATGAGTCACCAAGTGAGTATTTAAAGAAGTCATCCCTCCTCTCATTCCAGAGGAATTTTATCGCCTCACCTTTGTTCATGTTCTCAATTTCCGATATGCCCTTCACCTTCATCGTCGGTAGGTCACGGTATAGATCAAGCGTCAGTGTCTCTGAAAGCTTTCTTGTTTTGTAACTTCCAGTTCTGTTGAAAACATCCTCGGAAACAAGATACATCATGTCAAGACACCACGAGGTGCCAAAGTAAAATTCCAGATTCCTTAAACGATCTTCCCATCTTAAGGTTTTAATTTTTGTCATTATGAGTGGTATGTCGTAACCGGTGTGGTTGTAGCCAAGAATGATATCCGGTGATATCTCCGCCATTCTCTGGTCTAAATCGCGTAATATTCTCATCTCTTCGCTGTATGAATCAGACTCCGCAATGAAAACTTGGCATTTTATCTCTGATTGCACTCTTTCACAGATTGAAACAGAGATTATTCTCTCACCTTTCAGGAAACCGCCAGAATCGACGACAAGTGTTTCCAGATCAAAGGAACATATGCGGGGATCCTTGATGCATGACAGGAAATAAGATACCTTTTCCTTAAGATTCATTACATGGATCAGTTAAAGATGGAATTAAAATTTTGATCATTGTGGGTCCTACACCTGAACAATCTTAGAAACAAAGCTGCACTTTGGAAGTATTATGCTTTTTTTCAGTTCCTTGGGTATCCTGAGTTCATCAATGTCAACAAAACCATGTATCTTGCTCTCCACGGTCTGATCATCAATGTCAGTCAGCGTGAGAACTTTGATATTCCTGAATGAAACCTTTCTTGAGAATTCCTTTATCTCTTCCCCTTTAAGTGTAAGTTCGTCTATGTTAGCAATTATCTGAAGGTTTGAATTCCTCGCACCTTCAACGAAATTCTTTGATATGTTCACTGCACCATCCATGGTACTTGAAAGTAATCTATAAGCATCATTGGTAACCTCACCTATGGTTTGCCCCATCTCCTTGGCTAGGGCATTTATCCTCCTATAGAGATCCTTGCGAACTCCCTTGATGGAGACAGATTTTTCCTCTTTCTTGTTTTCATCTTCATTTTTATCATTCTTATTCTCATCATTCTCTGACATAGTTGGATATATCATACGACTATTAAAGATTACTGGTAAACTTTCTTTACTCAAGTCGCAAATGAAGATTTTAAATCCGTCCCTCTAATATGCCCCTTCATAATGAGATATTGTTGCAGGCAATATACAGGTAAGAGCGTGGATTTAGATGAGCTTACCAATGTTGTTGTTCAGTTCTTCCGGGAAGAGAATTTCAAGGTTCATGCTCTCAAGATGGGAAGAAGGTTTTTTGTTCAGGCGAGGAAGGGAGGTATGTACAGACCTGTTCTTTCCAATGATCACGCATTTACAATGGCCATAGAGGGCGAACCATCGGATTTCAAAATTCTCCTTGGTGTTTCACCATGGCATGACATGCCTGAACCATCAGCCGCAGAACCATTTTTCTCCAACCCCATATCTGCCTTCACAGAGGTGAAAGAATCCATATGGTCCTATGAACTTGAACACAACCTCTGGCATTATATAGAGAATCAGATAGAGCTTGGACTTCAGTAACTCAGAAGTTCCAGGGGTTGCCTGTGATTGCTGTGTACATCGATCTGTAAAGATTAACCGTTTTATTCCTGAGATCGTCCGGTAAAGGTGGAATATCCGGTTCTTTCGAGCCGTTGCTTCTTGCTCTGTAGAGCATGTCGTAATATCCGGTTGACCTGTAATACTGCCGGACAAATTCCTTGCTTAGCTCCCTCACCTGACCAGCTCTGTAAAGAGCAAGGTCCCAGAATCGGTCCTCATCAGCGGTTCCGAATGTGTCCACTATGATCGGTCTACGATCAGAATCCAAAGCAATCTCCTTCTTTCCATCTGCGTGGAGGAGATTCCTTTTTTCAACCTCATTCTTCATAATGTCATCAATCCTGAGGACAAGTTCTCTTACCTCAGATATTTCATCTTTACCAAGACCGGAAATTGATGATGCCTCCTCAATACCAAGGGGGCGGTCGTAGTCCTCGAATTTTGTCGTCATCTCGAACATTGGTTCTGGTATCATTTCCCCGTACTCCGGGAATTTCCTAAAACCAATGTCTTGAAATTTGATCTTTCCTGATTTTAGCCTGTCCATCAGTGTTCCTGCAACGTAATACCTGGTGACGAACTCCAGCGGAATAAGAAAGTTCCCTTTTTCCCCGGAGTTTTTCTTTATGATTTTGAATTTTTTCACGTTCATTGTGTTGTGCTCCGGTGTTGATATGAAATGGGTTGCAATCCCTTTACTCTCAAGAATCCTGAACCAGAATGCTGCAGTCATGCACAGTGATATTCCCTTACCGTCTATCAACGTGGGAATAATTTTGTCAAATACAGAAATCTTGTCGGTAAAGACAAAATGAAGAAAATCCCCAGCATCATAAACCTCCTTTACCTTGCCTGTCCTTATGAGCTCCATGCGGGAATATAGGCAGTTGAGTTATTAATCTTATGAAGAATGTATATGCATCTGAGGAAGCATGGGTGCTCAAGGTTCAGTCAAGGAAGGAAAACAGACAACTCCAGAAGTTTTTCCATTTGAATAGCCAAATTCAAATGATCAAGGCTTAGCTTGAACACTGAAACATAATGTCCCAGAAACACCTCGATTATGTAAGATATGATTACGGATATTATTGATATCAAGACACCACCGGCAAATGATGTTTCAAAGATGATGGAATAGAAATAGATCAGCACAAGGAAGGCAATCACGAGCGCTATGATATAGAAATAAGATGTTATGGCAGAAAGAACATAACCCACAAGTGAATAAAAAATCAGGAAAACTATGGGGCCCAAGAATGCAGCTATTACTGCCCGTCCTATACTTGAATGCTTCGACACGAGCTTTGAAGCGAAATAAATTGGAAAGGTAATAATGGCAATATCTATGATAACCTCAAGAATTAAATATAAAATATTCATGATTTAATACATTCTGTTCTGATATTAATAGTTGAGTCTATCTTGAAGACAGGCCATTCCAGAAATCTGTTTCAAGGTCAAGGATGCCCTTAGCACCCTCCAGGAATTTCCTTCTTGCCTCAGGGTTGTTCTTGTGCGTGCCCAGTACATCCTCCATGGCTTCCTCGTGGTGAATTTCCAGTTCACGATGGAAAGTGAAGTACGTTATATCCATGTTGGAATATGCTGGATTTTTTTCTTTCCACTTGTTGAGACCTGGAATAATTTTGTCCCACATTGGTATTGCCATGTTTTCCAATCCAAATTCTGCTCCCAGTGCCATAAAATGGTCTCCTGCAAAATAGTCTCTCATACCGTCGAGCCAAGCCTTTGTTGTTTTGAGCTGCTTTTGCTTTACCAGGTCAGCGGGACTAATCCCTATACTTCTCAGGTACTGTCTATAGAGAAGTTCGTGTCTCTTTTTTGGATCGTTGTCACCCAGCTCAGACACGAGAATGGTGGTAAGATTCTCCGCGTCATTTTCATCAGGTGTGTTCACCAAAAGTGTGGATAGAATGGAAGGCCATTCACGCGTAAAGTGGTAGAACTCTTCGGAAAACCTTCTAAACTCGTCCTCGCTTATGTCACCCTTTGAGAGCCTATTAATGAAAGGATTGTTCGTTGCGCTGTGTTTCTTGACAAAATTATAAGTTTCTTTATAAAAATTTTCAGCCTCAGTGTCATTTGATTGCATAGTACAGCAAATATAACGATTATTATTAACTTTTTGTAATTACACCATATGCAGGAAAAGATAGGAACCTTTATTATTGCAGCATAAAAATAATTATATTTCTACGTTATCCTCATTCCATGAAAATGAGCCAGCCCTGAAAGTTAGGTCGTAGGAGCCCTGGGATGCAGGAAGTTTTATGTAGGAAGAAAGGCTGTGAAAGCCCTCACTCATGTTGCTCAGGGAAATATTCCCAAGGATCTGAGATCCAATGCTGACTACTATTTTGGTGATGGAAATTATGAAAGGGAAAAATGAGTTAAAAGAGACCTGCAACAAACCAGTTGCATTTGACTCCTTCGTAATCCCATTTATGAGAAAACCTTCGAAAGGGGCCCCTATGGATATATTCCCGAGAATAAACGTCTTTGAAAGATTGAAAAATAGTGCGACAAGATCACTGAACATGGAGAGCATTACGGTCATATTTTTGAGCGGAAATCCTGAACTATTAATTATGAGGGATGACAGAGGAAGAAGAGGAATATTCAGTACACTATAACCGGATTGGACATTATAGCTTCCATTATCCGCATACATGGTGACAGATGTTATGCCGAGATTGTCCGCCCCAACCGTTGCGTTAACCTGCATACCATTGTTGTTCATATAGACATTGAAGCCCAAGGAATGAAGACTGAAACCATAGGTTGAGTCGTAGGCTGAGACCACAGACACAATTAGCACAGCTGTGAAGACACTCATGCAAATTATTGCAATTGAACTCGATTTCTTCACAATATATGATCTCAATCAGTTTAATTAATGTTACTAAGAGTTTAAAAGGAAGTATATAAACTATATGACAACTGTCCGACATGACGCCAACGTATGGATGAGAAATGGTAGTATGTCACTCTCAGGTTTTTACAAAGAATGCTTCACCGACCGGTATAGGATGAAATCTTCGGAAACTGGGACAGAACTCTTTCCCTGATCTTTGAAGCGCTCTCATCCTTCTGGAGGATTTTTCCATTCTCCATGTAAGAGACTGTGACTAGGGTCATACTATTCCCACAACTGCACTTGATACTCCCCTTTACATGGGATACATTAACGGTGAAGCACTTCTCACACCTATACACATATTTTAAACCGGAAAGCTTTCCTCTCTTTGTCTTTGGTATTCCTCCCACCTCCACAATGTCCATGGCAAAATCCACTGGTTTTGCAGAGGAAACGCTTGTCCCGACACCAAAAGCATCTGCGCCGCAGGATGCCAGTTCAGCCACATCTTCGGCGTTGAGTCCACCCGATACCATTATCTTAACGTTTTTGAACCCTCTGAGATCGAGCTCCCATCTTACCTCTGTCACAAGATTACAGAAGTTCCCTCTTCTTGAGGATGGTGTGTCAAGCCTGATGTAATCAATGTCAGGATGGAGGGTCGAAGCATTGATTGCTGCAAATTTTTCGTCATTAAAGGTGTCTATGAGAAGTGTCCTCTTACCGGCTGATTTCTTTCTGAGGGTGACATCCCATGCTCTTTCATCACCCAGGAGAATGGAAAGCGCGTGGGGCATCGTACCAACGGCCTCTATTCCGATCCTCTCTGCACTTAAGGTTCCAGATACGCCATCTGCACCGCCAACATATGCTGCCCAATCGATCATTGTTGAGATGGCGGGATGCATCCTCCTTATTCCAAATGATATGTAAGGCCGGTCGCCGGCTGCTAATTTTACCAGTGAAGACTGCGTGCTTATACCGGACGACTGGCATATTAGGCCAAGTATGGCTGTCTCCATAATTGCGAAATCCCTGTATCTTCCGGTAATGCTCATGAATGGTACTGGTATATTCATGATATCCCTGCATGGCAAAATTGTGCCTTCAGGAACAGCTTGTATACTTAAAGGTTTCCCCTTGAGCAATTCCAGAACATCATGGAGGCCAGTGAAAGTGATCCAGGGGTTCGTATAACCGGAAACTGTTATTTCTGAAACAACCAAATCATTGAGATCTGGAGGGTAATTTTCCATTGTTCTCTTAAAGTATACGTCTGCAGTTTCACCAGATCTGATCTGCTCCTCTGTTGCCATATTTATTCCCATTTTGAAACCTCCGTCACAAATTCTTCGGAATCTATTACTCTCACACCATAGACCCTTTTCATGAAATCTATGGAGGAGTCGTGCTTCCCAGGATCAATTGATGTACACAAATCAACCACAACGGTTGTATCATAGTATCTCATAAATGCGCCTGAGACAGTATGCTGCACGCATATTTCAGTGCTTATACCCGATATATATAGCTTATCTATGCCGCTTGCAGTAAGAAATCCCGGCAGATCAGTATCATAGAATGCATCGTAATGTCTCTTTCTTATTTTGTAACCTTCATACACATCAAGACCTTCACACAATTCAGATCCCCTGGTTCCCATTATGCAGTGCTCCCCCCAGATTGAGAATTCTGGATCGTTGTGAATATGTGAATCCTGAGTAAATACAAGGAGGACGCTATTCTTAACCTTGTCCAAAACTGACAAAGTTTTCTTTAAAATCATTCTAGCCTGGTCGCTTCCAAAAACACCATTTACGAAATCGTTTACGAGATCCACAACTATCCATGCGCTTTTAGGCTTCAGCTCATTCTCCATTTTGTTTCACCCTTTGAATCCTCAACAACTACGCCCGCATCTTCCAAGGCCTTCCTGATCATGTCGGAAACATCGAACTTTCCTACTTTTCTCATTTGATTCCTCAGTTCTATCATACTGTTGATAAAATCGCTGATATCGGAACTTGCCTCTCTGCCTTTCAGAATGCAGAAGACCGAATCAGTCAGTGTAAGCATATACAATGCAGCACCCAGTTCGTCCTTCCCTAGGTTCTCCATGTCTTTGAAAATCCTGGAAACATAGGCTAGAAGATCCCTGAAAAATGATCGAGTGTCAAAATCGTCCTCCAATTCTTTCCAGATCCTTTCGGTTTCCTCATTTCCTTCAAGAATCAATCCTGAATTCTCATGTTCTCTTGTAAGAATATCATAAAGGTTCTGTATTCTTTTTCTTGTCACGGAGGATTCCCTGAGTGCCTTCATGGAAAATTCTATTGTGTTCCTGTATCCTGAATTCAGCAGGAAAAACCTTATATCTTCTGCTGAAAACTCAGAAAGTATATCCCTCACTTTGATAATGTTCCCCACCGATTTGGACATCTTGCCCTCACCCATGCTGAGCATGCCAACATGAATCCAGTACTTTGCAAGATAATCCATCCCTGAGATAGACCTCATCTGGGCGTTCTCAGACTCATGATGAGGGAATAGAAGATCTATACCACCCCCATGCACATCGTAACTTTTTCCGAAAAAGAATTCCGTTATGGCGGTATCCTCAATGTGCCAACCCGGTCTCCCCTCTCCCCAGGGCGACCACCAGAACGGTTCTCCAGTTTTCCTGAATTTCCAGAGAACAAAATCTTCGGGGTTTTTCTTTCTTCTGTCTGCGGTCACCCTTGCACCAGCAATAAGATTATCGATTTTCTGTCCTGAAAGTTTTCCATAGTCCGGGAAGCTTGATACGCTGAAATATACACCATCATCCGAGACGTAAGCATGACCGGACTTGATGAGTCTCTCTATCTGTTCAATTATCTCACCGATGAAGAGGCTTGTTCTTGCATAGAGGTTCACGCTTTCCACCCTAAGGCTATTCATATCCCTGATGAACTCTGAAAGATAAAAGGAGGAAACGTCCATCACGTCCTTCTTTTCTTCTCTTGCTTTGTTGATTATCTTATCATCCACGTCTGTTATATTTTGCAGATAAAATACGAGATAGCCTGAACTGCGCAAGTACCTAACCAGGGAATCAAAGAAGACAAAAGTTCTTGCATTTCCAATGTGAATATAATCATATACGGTTGGTCCACATACAAAAATTCTAATTTTCTTTCCGTGTTCAGGAATAATCTGATCGATTTTACGGGACTGTGTGTTGTATAGCCTTATACCCTGCTCTCCTTTGTTCTTTGAATCAGATTCCATTTATTCTTAAACCTGTGAGGTAAATTCTTATGGGCTTATTATGATTTTATGATTGACAAATATCTCGGATATCATATGTGCTTTATTCTAATTGCGATGAATAAATATGGAAAGAAAAAGATAAAGAATGGAAAATGATAACTATGGTAATGGATAACTCATTTGCACAGTCACTGATCAGGAACGGAAATGGAAAAGATCTGAAGAGTCTAATGGAGGAGCTCTGCTCCCACCTTAGAAAGGAAAATGATAGATACAACTGGGTTGGCATATATGTACTGAAGGATCAAAACCTGGAGCTTTTTGCCTATTCTGGGGAAGAGACGGAGCATAAGAAGATAAAACTCGGGGAGGGACTCTGCAGCCTTGCAATCGTAAGGAATGAAACAGTGAACGTTCATAATGTTAAGGAGACACCAGAATACTTGGCCTGCTTCCCTTCCACAAAATCTGAACTTGTTGTACCAATACGTTTGAACGGAAAGGCCATAGGTGAGATAGATATAGATTCAGATACTCAGGGGGCTTTTTCCATTAAGGATGAGGTGGAAATGGAAAAACTGGCTGAGACTATCTCAGAATCAATAGGCAAAGTTATCCAGCATTGAACTCTTTTCTTATTTCATCATCTATTTTGAGAGCTCCAATGGTGAGAACCTGGTGCGATTCGCATAACACCATGCTCATGGAAGAGTATCTTATTTCTATACCGAGGCAGGGATCTTCATGCTTTATTCCTATATATTGGCAAACCAGTGCTCTTATGGGTGATGCGTGGGACACAATGATGTAAGAGCCGTCCCTAGAATTGACACATGATAACATCCTATCCAGCTGTGACTCCCATGATTCGAGGCCAAACTCTCTCCTCCTGCTGCTATTCATGGGTATTATCCTTCTTTCGTTAAAACGTCCCAGTTTGGATTCCCTCAGCCTTGTGTCAACTGATAGATCAAGTTTAAGGCGGTCTGCAAGTATTTCAGCAGTTTCCCTAGCACGCAGGACCGGACTTGAGATCACACCGTCAAGCATTACGCCCCTCAATTCCATTGCTGAGTTCTCGACCTGTGTTCTTCCCTCATCGGTGAGAGGATACTTGTTCTCGTGATCAGAAAAGATCTGGAGCCTGTTTGCCTCAGATTCACCATGTCTCACAGCGATAAACTTTCTCAACTTTATTGTATCACACAAACCCTAATAAACCTTGGAAGCAGTGAGAATGTTGTATCATCGCTGACTATATTATTAATTACTTAGAAGCAATGATTCGTTTATCATGGAAAATGAGGAAAAATACAATCATCTCAAGGATGAGAAGAGTCCATATCTTGTTCAGCATGCAAAAAATCCCGTGGACTGGTATCCATGGGGTGAGCAGGCATTTAAGCTTGCAAGATCCCTTGACAAGCCAATTCTTCTCAGCATAGGTTACTCAACATGTCACTGGTGCCATGTCATGGAAAGGGAGAGCTTTGAAGACAGGGAGGTAGCAGAGATCCTCAACGATGTCTTCGTATGCATAAAGGTAGACAGGGAAGAGAGACCGGATGTGGATTCATTCTACATGCACTTCTGCCAGGTAACAACCGGGTCTGGAGGCTGGCCGCTCAATGTCATATTGACACCAAATCTTGATCCAGTATTTGCCATGACATATCTCCCAAAACACAGCAGAAGAGGTATGATGGGGATTATTGAGATGGCAAACAGTGTCAAGGAATTATGGCAGAACAACAGGCTTGAACTTACTGATAGGGCAACGGAAACAATGAAAAGACTCAAGGAAATAAACATACCTTCCCGTTCAAAATTGCCTGAAGACATTGATATTAAGGCATTCAACCAGTTTCTGTCAAATTATGACCATAACAATGGTGGTTTCGGAGGCGAACCTAAGTTTCCTACCCCGCACAATCTGGTGTTTCTTATGGAATATTATAGGGAAAAAAAGGACCATCGTGCCCTTGACATGGTGAGAAATACGCTTCTCAGGATGAGAATGGGAGGTATCTGGGACCAGGTTGGCGGAGGTTTTCACAGATATTCGACGGATCAGGAATGGATCATTCCACACTTCGAGAAAATGTTATATGATCAAGCCCTTCACCTCTGGGCCTACGCATCACTATACTCAGTTGAAAGAAAAGGAATCTATATAGAAACATGCAGGGAAATTGTCCACTTTCTTGACAGCGAAATGATGGACGAGTCTGGAGCATATTATACCGCAATTGATGCCGATTCTGAAGGAATGGAGGGCAAGTACTACCTATGGACCTATAATGAACTTTCCAGACTTACTGGTAACAATGAGAACTTTCTCAACACTTTCTCCGTTACGGAAAGGGGCAATTATCATGATCAGGGATACGCAGGAGAGACCGCTCTTAACATACTTCATGTGGATTTTGAAATCATAAGAGACCCTGATGATCTCCTTAAGATAATGGATGATTATAAACCAGAAATCAAAAATCTGAAGGATACCAGAAATAAAAGAGTGAGGCCACACACAGATAGGAAAATTCTTGCAGACCTAAACTCCCTCCTTGCCTTTTCCTTCATGAGATCAGGAGCCCTTTTGGGTGACGCTGAACTCATAAAAAAGGGCATGAATTTACTAAATTACATCGTCAGAAACATGGTTCGTGATACGGAGGTAATTCATAGTCTGGCGGAATCATCTACGGCTTCCCACGGGTTCCTGGATGATTATTCCTTTCTTGTTCATGCCCTGCTCACCGGATTCATGATTAATGGAGATCCGCATTACCTAAAGCTTGCCATGGAGTTAAACAAATATCTTGTTTCCCATTTCATGGATGACTCCGGTTCTCTGTACTTCTCAGATGAATCCGACAGGGATGTGCCCATGAGAATGAAGCCTGATGCGGATGGAGCAATACCCAGCGGGTCGTCCTTTGAGATACTGAATCTTGCCATACTTTCTGAACTTACAGGAAATGCCGATTATATGGAAAAGGCTGAAAAGATCTTAGAAGCTAACGCAGGGTCTATTGCTGAAATGCCGATGTTTCATTCGCTTTCCATCATGGCTCGAGTTTTCTCAAAAAATCGCTTTATGGTTAGGTATTCTGCTGATAACCGGGATCCAGTGTCATTATACATTAAAATGGCTCCGTTTCTCTCAGGGTTGGTTATCCTTCCGGTATCAAGTAAAACAAAATATGGCATTGAGGAGATAGACATTTTGGAGGGCTCCCCATTTATGAAAAACGGAGAGCTTCAGATCTGTTCAGGATCGGAATGTCTTATGCCTCTCAGGACAGAGAATGATCTGATGGAGAATCTTTCAAAATACCTCAACCTGAAGATACCCTGACATTTGACTTATATCTGTGGCCTTCACGGTAGATCTTGATTGCCTCACCGATTAACATTCCCGTCACGAGAGTAAGGAGAGCGCTGAATGTAGATTGAAAGTAGTACTGAGGGTAATATAGATATGTAACAATCTTAACAGAAAAGAATAATGTCCAGAGAAACGTAACCGTTAGGGATTTCTTATAATATAGATTTGATTTTTTTTCATACACCTCGACCTTTCTGCTGAGGCTAAGACCAATTACAATGCCCACAATCGCGGTGATCAGAGAAGACGTTTTCTGATATATATCAGATGGCAGAAACGTAAAAAGAACAAATACGGAATATACAAGAGGGATTAAGAATATTTTCACACCTGAAAATTTCTCTCCCATAAGGGTCCTGGCAGTTCTGTATATGAAGAGTATAGCTATGACTATAAGAATAAGGGAAAGAGATAGTGTTAAACCGAAATATCCTGCTATCTTGTCTATGTATCCTATGAGAAATGAAGTTAGTGTCAACTACCGGATAACGGAACTCACTTAATAAACTTTGAAACCTGATATCTGTTTTTGAAATAGCTTGTGAAGTGATCCGGTTGTAATAAAAATCATATGCAGTTGGATTCTCCATCCGGGATCAGGAATCTTTATGTTAAGTATAACGGAGCTTCCTAAAAACTATAATATATAAGTCGCCACTACGGGATTGATTCCCATGCCTAACCGTCTTGCAGAAGTTGAGATCATAAAGGATGGAGATGTGTATTACGCTAAGATTGTGCTACCTTCCGGTGAGGTTGTAACACTTGAGAACGAGGATTTTGAGGAAGTTCTTGAGCAGATTGCGAACGACCTGCAGGAAAGATATAGCTCTTAGGCGGGGATGGCCCAGTGGTACGGCGGTAGCCTGCTAAGCTATTACTCTATGAGTGCGAGGGTTCGAATCCCTCTCCCCGCGTC
>JAMCUH010000006.1 GCA_023379435.1 Thermoplasmatota archaeon
CTTTCAACCTCTCTGAATAGCACATAAGCCCTGTCGTAAAGCACCTCTGCCTCCTGGATATTGTTCTTGTTTCCTTCCAGATTAGCAAGTGCCAGGTAGGCAAATGCAAGTCCTTCCGTATCACCTGTATCCTCACAGAGTGTTTTTGATCTCTCGAAATGTGATTTTGCCTCTGCTATCTGACCCTTGAGAAAATGTATGGCGCCAACAAGTCTCTCAAATCTGCCAAGCATTCTGGAGCTGGTATTTTTCATGTATACCTTTTCAAGCATCTCCAGTGTTACAATGGTTTCTTCTAGTCTCCCCTGATCAAAGAAACTCTCAGCAAGATATGTCTCGAAGTCAAACATATCCATTTTCTCTGTGACCACAAGATCAACTTTCTGCAGAAACTCCCCCATGCTTGGGTTTGTATTTTCGTGTGATTCGTCAGTGAGAATTAGCGGGGCATGCTCCTTTGTTGGTTCATAATTCAATGTGCCGTCCTTTTCCAGTGATACCTTTGCAAGACCCAGGTACCTCAGAATTTCCAGAAGCAGAACCATGATATCAGTATCACTTGTAGAGCTCTTCCGGAAAAGCTGCTGGTTCTCATCTGACAACTCCTTTAAGGTGTCAAGGAGTTCTCTGGATATACGGAGCGACACTGACTAGCATCCGGTTTAAGATTAAAAGCTTTTCTATTCTTTTCATTCGATAATTAGGAGGCATTCACTGCCAATGATGATGAATATTTCGCTGGTATTGTGAATGATAAGAGAAAAGACATGCATGCGGAACCGAAGACCACAAACCAGAGGATCTGAAAGTGATATTCATAGAGGTAGGTTAGAATTATTGTCATGAATATGGCAACTATTCCAACACTCAAACGCTGTACTGATGAAAATATACCTCTGTCCTCCCTGCCAATGACAGATGCTTCATATGAGAGGGCACCACTGATCAGTAAGGTACCAGGGCTGGCGAACAGTGCAGCCGCAGCAAATGTATAGAAATTGTGGTAGTATACAGAAAAAAGTATCAGGCCGAAGGTGAATATATCTATCATCATGGCAAGGGAGACAAACTTCCTTCCAAATGATCTGTGGTTGTCAATGAACTTTTCCCCGATTTTCCCCCAAACTATGCCAAGAACATAAGAGGAGAGAAGGAAAATGCTGGAATAGAAAACCGGAATCCCTATGGACAGACCGGTTGGAATGTAGAAGAAAGTATAAGCAATAACTCCAATATTCATGAATACTTTTGATGAAACCAGGGGGGCTATGAAATCCATTTTCCCTCTGAGCCTGGAGAAGCTTTCCCTGAACCCGGGTCTTGGGGTTTTACCCTCCTCGCTTTTCATCAGTTCCCTCTGTTTTGCCTGCAGAACCATGAAAATAAGAACGGACATTACGGAAAGAAGAATGCCAGCTCCGAGGTAAATTAGGCCAAGTATGGAATAATAGGAACCGAATGAAAATATGGCAAAACCTATGGCGGTACCAATCGTTTCCATTGTTATGATCCTGGCATAATTTTTTCCAATTATTTTGAATGATATTGCTTTTGCAATGAAGGAATTCATTGAGGATCGGAACATACCCTGGGAAACAATGATGAGGGCAACGCTCATGGGCACCAGGACAAAGTAATATAACCTCGCTGTGACAATGAAAAACAGGAATATTATGAGAATACCATAGAGAAGTGATCCTATCACCATCAGGGAAAATGAATGGCCCTTGTCAATAAGCCTGCCCTGAGGTATAAGGGTGAATATCATGATGATCTCGCCAATAGAAAGGCCTATCCCACCATAAATGACATTTATGGCATTCTCTTCAATAAAAATAATGAGCGTGAACGAAAATATGGTCATGCTCAAAGAAAATAATAGATTAAGGGAGGAAAGATTTGAAATGAACGGGTTGATTCCCCCATCGGTCTGTCGATCATCCACTCATTCCATAAATCAGGAAGGATAATAAATTTTCCTCAGTATATAAGAGCATTATTGTACAAGTAGAATTTTTCTTTAAAAGTACCTGTTTCTATGGTTTTGAGATGGTTCCTCTCTCTTTCCTGGAGCCGAACCTTAGGACAAAAAGGGAAATGACAATTCCAGGGATAGCTATGAAGCTCCAGAATCCCAGAGGTGTGAAGAAAAGGAATCCGAGAAGGAAGGTACCGTAGAGCGGAGCCAGTGGAGAAATAAATCCCTGAATTAGCTGATAGGCTCCGAAATACTGCCCTCTTTTATCAGAAGGGGCAAATTTTGATACCAATGACATGGATACTGGCGATACAATGTTTTCTGCCATTGTAAGCAGAATCACGTCAAATATAAGGAATAGAAACGAGCTGCTAATTCCCATTGCAAGGAATGACAATGAATAGATCAGCCCGCCAATTGTGATTGACACATAATCCCTTATCTTCCTGAAGAGTGTTGACACCGGGACCTGGAAGAATACCACAATCAGGCCATTCACAGTATAGAGGATCCCAATTTCCCTGTTGCTCATATGATATATGTTGTTCCAGAAAAGGGTTAGGGTTGTACCCCACTGCCCTGCCACAAAAAATATCATGGCAATGAGTATGGATATGATGATGAATGGCCTGTTGGAGGAGGGGAACTGGAATGGTTTTCTGTCTTTCTGAAGTTCGATTTTCACATCTTTGATGTAAAGAAAGAAGATCAGACTTTCCACAACAGACAGGGCAGCAGGAACAAAGAATATGTATTCATATCCCTCGTAAGCCAGAAAACCTCCTATTGCTGGCCCGATTGAGAAACCTATGTTCCCTGCAATCCTCACAATTCCAAATGCATTAATCCTTTCTGCCTCCTCCGTAACATCAGTAACAACCACGTTGTCAAGGATTCCCTGAAGGCTGGCAAATGGTTCAATTAGAATAAAAAGGGCGAAAACAATGAAAATATTTGATGAGAAGGAGACGGCAAGGCCGAGACTCAGGAATATGATGGAGACCATGATGGGTATGGAAACAATCAGGAGTCTCCTCCCTATCTTGTCCACCAGATTACCGCCATAAATACTAACTGGAAGGCTTAGAAGTGCAGAGAGGAAAAATAATAGACCTATGTACACGTATGGAATATCCCTGATCCTGGAGAGATATACCGGTATGAATATCCATGCCTGTGACCTGCCAAGAATTCTTACAAGCTGACCCAGAGTAACGGAAAATAAGGGTTTATTTTCAATGGTTCTGTGCAACAGGCTGCCGATTGATTTAAATACCAAATAATCACGATTTATCCAGATTTGTGATAAAAATAAAATACTTAGTTAATTCCCTGAGCTAAAATAACCTGAGGAAAAAATTACGCTGGGGGGGAGATTCGAACTCCCGAGCTACGAGAGCACAGGCTTTCCAGACCTGCGCCTTACCAGGCTAGGCTACCCCAGCTATTTCCGTTGCTGATTCCCGTGACGTATTTAATTTTTGAGACCTTTCTCCTCCTTATTCATCTCATCTTTACATTACGCGCTGTGGTTTTAAGCAAGGTTATGATCGGTGACGGATGGCAACATTTCAGCGCAAAGGGCTCCCAAAGATTCCTGCCAAGATAAGACATTCTCCCGCGTTTTCACCGTCTGATTTCCTTTCTTCCTCAGAATATAGAAGGACGCTCCCAAGGAAAGCAATCCTCATCTACAGTGACCATCTCTACAAGATCATAAGGGAATGGTCAGGTTCATCTTTGCAGGATTACCCTTATAAAGGAAGATTGATGGAAAACGTATCCTCTGATGGAAACTTCATCATTCTGAAACTTCCTCCAGGTTCAGCCTTCACCGCTGCAGTTGCGGAGGAAATCCATGCACTGGGTGTCGAGGAGATGATAGTTCTGGGAACAGCAGGTTCGATCTCCCGTACCGCACCCATCGGTTCTCTCATACTTTGTGAAAGGGCCCTCAGGGATGAAGGCGTTTCCTATCACTATATACCACCATCCCTTTACTCATATCCTTCAAAAAAATTGACATTGTCCCTAAAGGAAAAGGTCAGCTCTTGCCTGGGCGGCATATTTTTTGGGCCCACATGGACAACAGATGCTGTTTACATGGAAACCCGCTTTGAGATAGAGACATATTCAAAAATGGGCATACTCACCGTGGAGATGGAGGCTTCAGCTCTTTTTGCTGTTGGAAGGAGAAGAGGTTTTCATACTGCAGCAGTTTTCGCAGTAAGCGATGAGCTTTTCGGAGATAACTGGTCGGGTATTGTGAATGACCTGGAAAGCATGCACAAACTGTCTGAAATAGCAAAAATATTCTCAGTCATGTCCCTTGATGAACAAAGCGTCGGGGGGGAGATTTGAACTCCCGAGCTACGAGAGCAATAGATCTCGAGTCTATCGCCTTACCGGGCTAGGCTACCCCGACTCACCTGATGGCATTAACGGCAGTGCTGCCCTGAATATGAAAGATTACAGTTTCATGTGCTCCTTCATCATGCACCTGTCCATGATCGCCCTGAGACCATGCTCCTTTGCTATTCTTTCCGCCTCTCTGTTAACAACACCTTCCTGAAGCCAGAGTGTCTTCGCCTTTATGGCCACAGCTTCATGAGCTATTGGTACAACAGAATCGGATTTCCGGAAAACATCAACAACATCTATTTCAGTGCCTGCAGGTATATCATGAAGAGAAGGGAAAGCCCGTTTACCATTCCACTCTCTTATATTTGGATTAACGGGGAAGATCTCATATCCGTTCCTCATAAGATAATCTGCCACCCTGTAGCTGTCCCTGTCGGGCTTATCAGAAATACCAACAACAGCAATGTTTTTTGACTCTTTCAGTATCATTTTAATTTCCTGATCACTTTCCATAATGTTTCATGTCATACGTGTTGAATAAGATTACCTGTTTGTTCATTTACATGAGATTTCCATAATTGGATTTCTTAAGAAAAGAAGAAAAATTATAGAATAAATATAAAGATCATACTGGAGGCTGACCTATCTCACTTGGACTCCCGGGGGAACCGCCACCTCCAACCTTCTTTATAATTGATCCTGTACTGAGTAGCATTATTATCGCAC
>JAMCUH010000007.1:0-28292 GCA_023379435.1 Thermoplasmatota archaeon
TTTTCAATTGTTATTTTTTCGCGTTCACTCATGAAAATCCTCTATATTTTAAATATGAAATGACTATATAAAACATCCCCTGAATTCTTTTTTAGATCATCAGGGATAATCAATTTTTTTAGATATGGTGAAATGTAAATTGCACGTGGCATGATCTCGATGCTTGATCTCTGATCACGATGGGAAATTTGGTGTTATGGTTAGCGCTGATACTTCTTTTTGCTGTATTTGTGCCAAAAATTTATTGTGCTCAACCTTGCGAATCCGAAAATAAAATAGATTTTGCCGTTAATCCCGAATATAATAAGAATCAGGGGTTAAATAATTCATTTTTTAGATCAGAAAGGAGTTCATCCGGTATCCTTGCACTTTCTCCGTATTCCCTGTGCCTCACTTCTATAAACACATTTTTTGACGATTTGAATTCATCTGCTTCCTTCTCGGAAAAAATAAATTTAAGGTACTGGAGCGTTGATTCAAGGTTGTTTGTGGATCTGCCCTCCTCGGGCACAGCATGGATCTCATGGGAATCATATACTAGGAAGACCTGATTTTCTATCCCAACCATCTTCTTCATGGATTGAAGCATTGTTTTTTCGTCCTCAAACTCAATGAACATGGAAACAGAAAACCTGTACCTGCCTGGGAGGAGCTCACTGTAGACATCTATGATCCTTCTTATTTCCTCCTCATCCCTGATTCCCTCGATGAAGATCATTTCCTCTATCTGATTCAGCACTATTTCCCTGTTCTCGAAGAGAAAGCTGAAGGTCTTTGTTGAAATCCTTCTTTTCTTCTTTATCTCTATGATAGCCCTGTTTTCCGAATCTCTGATCTTACTGTAATGCTCCAACGCAGGAACGTCTTCCCTGTTTATTCCCATCTCAACCATTATCTTATTCCTTCAGTTCTTCCAGCACCTTTTCGTACTTCGAGGCATGGGACTTCTCTGCCTTCGAAAGAACCTCGAACCAGTGGGCGATCTCCTCAAAACCCTCTTCTCTTGCCACCTTCGCAAATCCCGGGTACATCTGGCTGTACTCGTAAGTTTCCCCTGCGATGGCAGACTTGAGATTAAGTTCTGTAGACCCTATTGGCTCACCTGTAACAGGATCCCCAACCTCTTTCAGATACTTCATGTGACCGAATGCATGTGCCGTCTCCCCGTCTGCAGTTGACCTGAAAACCGCAGCAACCTCCTGAAGACCCTCTTCATCTGCTCTCTGGGCAAAGTAGAGGTACCTCCTGTTGGCCTGAGACTCACCTGCAAATCCTGCTTTTAGATTTTCCAATGTTTTGCTGTTTTTCAGTTCAGTCATCCTTATCATATCCACATGGAAGATTTCTATAAAAATATTTCTAAATAGGTTATTACTTAATAATCACTATTAATAGAAACTTGCCATCCTCTGTGATACGGCAAATATGGCCAGTGGAAGATCAACCCTGTGATTCCCGGGATCCAGGGATAAATCACTGTCCATGAACTTCATCTTCAGCGGAACCCTGAGTGTTATGTCCTGTAATCTGCCCACAAATGTGTGTGGGATGGCATCGCGCAATGGTTCAAAATCTTCAAGTTCATCAAGTTGAACAGGAACGACGGCAAGACCCGTCTTCCCGTGCAGGCTGTAAGGGAATCTTATCAGCCTGTGAATATCCGTTGTGACTGGTTCGTCGATCTCTGATGAATAGCGCTCAACAACACGTGGTATTATGCTTCCCAGTATCCTGAGATCCCTTTGATCCATTATTTTGTATTTCTCTGGGCCAGGAACTGTCAGGACATTTCTTCTTTTTTCTGTTCTCTTTCCAATTTTCACACCGGACTTAAGGGATTCAACGTATGCACGCAGGGTATTCCTGTTCCCCAGGACGGAGAGGGCGAACTCCATAGCCTCGCTGTCACCGGCATCTATGTCGTGATGGAATTTCACGAACTCACTGTCTATAAGTGATAACCAGCCACCGGAAAGGAACCTGCTCTTCCTCATTTCCCATATGAAATTCTTCTGATCTAATCCCTCACCCCTTATGAAATTCGCAATTTCCCTTCTTGAATCGCTGTCCATGCTGTATACCTTGTCGCTATAGATGTGAACGTGGTAACCTCTCCCACCGGAAAAATAAAGCCTGATTTCACTTCTCGCGAATCCCAGCGAATCCATGAGGTGGTCAAAGATGAGCCTCTCTGTGTGCTTCTTTACCTCTGAAAGGATCTCATCGTAACGCATTTTCTCGGCACCCTTTATATGGTCTGCGTCAAGGTCAAATATCAATTCTGCACCGAGCCATCCCTTATCTGACATCTTCTTGTTTTCCGGATTTCTATAATATGCTGTTGAATAATAGAAGTGCCTCGGTACGATTCGGTTAACGAACTGCCGCAGCTCTTCCAGGTTTCTGAGAGAACGGTGTCTCACCATTGGTGCCCCAAATGGTATGTAACCGATCTCCCTTGAACTCAACAGATCAGGGGTTGACAGCTTGCATGAGGAATAATACTCCTGGAAGTAATATCTGAGTTTTTCCTCATCTGGGTTAATCGGCACAGCCACAAGATCAACATTAATAATAAAGTGATTTGCATTCACATTAAGGATGAGGAACGGTTTCCTTGGAGCGATTTTGATCGTTGCTATCCTCCTTTCATCCGGGTTTTTATATTCACTCCCATCCGGAGGAGATCATATCATGGAAAGCAACGTAACAGATGCGGCTCCCTTAGCTCATGAAGATAATAGCCGTATGGAAACGGTCAACATAACTGTATATGCAGGATATGAACAGAATGCCGTCAATTTTATTCTGAAAGGTTTTAGTAAAATTTTTGGCTATTCCATTAAAAGTTTCGGGTTTCTTGATGAGATTGCTGTCCCCTCTGTTTCTTACCAGAGGACAATTGCCATGCTCAATCAGCTCTCAATTGAATACGGCGCCGAATACTTCAGCGATAATGAATCGATTGGCTTCGAGCCACAGACTTGCTACATGCCGGTTTCACTTGCACTCCAGAACAGAAGCATCTATTACCCGGAGGACATATATGATGCCTACAATTATACATATGTAAACCTTAACAACATCGACGGGAATGGCACAACCATCGTCATAGTGGATGCTTATGGCGATCCTTTTCTTGGCTATGATGTTTCGGCCTTTGACAACCTCACATGCCTTCCACCAGTGAACCTCGTTGTAACTTATACAAACACGACGCCCTTGCAGTATAACCAGAGATGGGCAATAGAGACGGCCCTTGACGTTGAATGGGCTCATGCCTCAGCTCCAGGTGCAAGGATAGACCTTGTTCTGGCACAGAATTCCAACGCATCGCTGGAACAGGCCCTATCTTATGCAATATATCACAGACTTGGCAATGTCATATCCCTGAGCTGGGGAGAACCGGAACTAGATTATGTCAGGGCAAATGAGATGAACGATCTTCAGATAGTGAATGATCTTTTCAGACAGGCCGCAATGGAAGGTATAACGGTTCTTGCAGCATCCGGCGATTATGGGGCTTACGCTCAAACGCCTGATCTCACGGTGGACTTTCCAGCATCTGATCCATACGTGACGGGAGTTGGCGGCACCGATCTCACTGAAATAGATGGGAATTACTCTGAGACCGGTTGGGGGGGCATCATCAACGGAACATCATTTGGAAGCGGGGGAGGATACAGTTCCGTCTTTGGCTCCCAGTGGTGGGAGTCAGCGCCTTCATTCAACTCTACCAGCAGGGGTGTTCCTGATGTTTCGGCAGATGCGGATCTGAGCACCGGTGTTCTCATGGTGGAAAATGGAACTACGTTTGAGGCTGGAGGTACAAGTCTAGCTACACCAATTTGGGCCGGAGTTATAGCCCGTGCTGATCAGTACATGAATAAGAGCCTGGGATTCATCAATCCGATGCTTTACCAGATATCACGCACTCCCTTATACAATAAGGCCCTAAATCAGGTGATCAGTGGGACAAACGGATACTACAATGCCACACCTGGCTGGAATCCGGTGACCGGTCTAGGTACACCAAATGTGGGGGGGCTCCTTCAGGCATTCAGGGAGATTCAGGAACCCAATGGATTTATCATGAGCGACAACCGGTCCATGAACTGTACGGGTATCCTTGGTAACCTAACCGTGACACGTACAGGAAGTTTAACTGGTAACGGAACGGATTTTTATTTCTTCTCTCTTTTCCACAGTGCAGGAAATTACATCAAGTTCGGATACGCGGTGAACTCATCTGGTTCCTTTGCACTGGCCTGCGGATCATATTCCGGTTACTCATTTTCGTCTTCCTCTTCCATAGGTAATACCACATTCCTTCCGGATAATCTCACTATGGAACTGAAGTGGAATGGATTTAACTATACCATGACCCTGGGAAATTTCAGCAAAACCATTCAGATATTCTACCCTGACTCTGGTGCCTCCTTCATATCCATTGGAGCGCAGGAAATGTCATCAGATACCAATCTGAGCACATTCTACAGTGCCAGACTATCTGCTCTTCATTTATTAGACCACAACACAGAGGAGAATTTGACATATCTTTATGAGAAACATTTTTCCGTTATAGGATCGGGGAACTACAGTGCCATTAGCGGTGTCGTTACTTCCAGTGGAATAGAAATAGCCAGGAGCGAGAACCAGACCAATGGTGTTGTAATGGGTAACAGCAGCAAACCGACACAACCCATCCTTCTGTCGGCTGATTTTGGCTACCCAATGGTTGAGAACCTTTTTTCCACCGTAAATTCTTCCAGTTCTGTCTGGGTTGTGAATAACGATACCCTGGCCGGCTCACAGTTCTATGTTACGAAGGAGGGAATATACAACATTAAGGAAGTTACACCCAGTGGCAATTATTACCGCAGGATATTCCTGGTTCCGACGGTTGAATCATATCTGAACATTACGAACGCCTATCCTTCATACAGGGCAAGTGTTGTTGTAACCATTGACGGCATATATCACACAGCTGCCAGTGTCAGTGATTTTTGCAACATCACAGTGCCGATGATGCCATTCAACAACACTGCCAGACTGGAGGCAGATGGATACGAGACAATCAACACAACACTCGTCCCAACAGAATTGAACTCTGTTAGAATCGAGCCACTTGAAGCCCGTATCACTGTTGTTGCATTCCCGGGTTCTGCCGTAGTAACTGTTAATGGTACGGTGTCACATTCAGCTCGGAATGAATTCATACTCAGGCCTGGCTATTACAGTTACAATATTTCTCAACCTGGATATCAGGGATATTCCGGTTACGTGAATCTATCCCCTGGAGAGCATTCTGCCATAACTGTGTACCTTAAACCTCTCAACGGAACTCTCATGTTTTCAGGAAGGGTCACAGATGAGAGGTTTGGATTCAATCTCACCGGTGCACTTGTATACATCAATTCCACCCTCTATACGTTTACAAATTCAACCGGTTGCTTCACCTTATTTGTATCTCCTGGGAAATACACTGTGAATTTTTCTCTGGCAAACTACGACAATAAGTCAATGGACGTTAACGTGACATCCGCGGTTTTCCTTAACGTGACAATGGAGGGCCAGAATCTGAATCTGCTTCCATTTTACTCACTCTTTGTTAGTGCCGCATTCCCCTTCATGTTCTTCCTCCTCTACCTGTCCTGGAGTTCCAAATATCCTGTCACAAAATTTGCCATATATTATTCCAGGTCTCCAGACTTCTACAATGCGACACCTCATTATGCCTCATCATCCCAGACCACCATGCTTCTCACCCTCAATCCCTTTTCCGTTTATTACATAGAAATATTCGGCTATTCATCAACAGGGCAGATACTGTCAAGCCACTCAGTTGTTGTTTATTCTGGCAGTCCTTTATACATAGCAATCAGCGTACTCATATATATCGGCATAATCCTCTATACCATTGTGGCAATAAGATATATTCGAAAGGTCTTTACACCACCCAGGCGCTACTGAAATGCCTTGAATGGTCATAAAAATACTATGGTATGGATCTTACAGCATCCACCATATTTTTAAGTTTCTCAAATCCCACCTCGCGGCTCCTCGTTCTCAGACCACAGTCCGGATTTATTCTTACTCTGGATGGGTCACCAATGATCTTCATTGAATAAATTATCCTGTCACGAATGAGGTTTACCGGTTCTATATAATCAGTGTGCACATCAGTAACTCCAACACCCATGAATTTATGGCTCTCCCTGTCAACGAAGTCACGAAGGGTTGAATATGCAGGCCTGTCTTCCTCACCCTTCCCGGCATTCAAGCTGTCCCTGTTTGCAAACTCAAGGTTATAGCCGTCTATCTTCAGGTCCTCTGATACATCAAAAAGTATCCTGTAATCCGTGCTGTAACAGACATGAAGGCTTGTTTCGAGGCCATCAATTCCCCTGACAGCCTCGTTTATGCTTTCTACGAACATGTCCATCTCGTCAGGATGGGTTGTGGCAGCTGGCTCATCAATCTGGACCTGAAACTTTTTTCCTGGATGGCTCTTTTTCCATATATCATTCATGGATCTGATTTCGCCATTCACTACCTTTGCAAATTCCATTAGAAGATCATGCCTGCTGGAATAATGCTCATTGAAGGACCAGTCCATAAGTGTGTAAGGCCCCGTAATTGGCATCTTTATCTCCCTTTTGGTGTTTGCAATGACAAATTCCAGCTCGTCGTTATGCCAGTGCTCCCTGACATTTAAGTCGGAAATAACGCTCCCTTTCCTGTAGTAACGGTTATCAAAGGATCTCACAAGACCGTGGAACTTTATTCCATCCAGCCTCTGAGCAGGGTGTTCGTACATCTCCCACCTGTACATCTCCCCACCAACACCAACATTTGTCAACCCCGCCCTTTCAAAGAGTGAGAGTGTTTCAACCGTTGCCTTTTCCTTGAGCTCTGTGAGCTTTTTCTCGTCCTTCTCCCTCTTGAACACGTTGCTGAGGTAGTCAGGCTTCCTGAAGCTTCCGATCTCCTGCGTTATTAAATTACCATTATCACTCACCGTTAATCACCTCTGACATGACCTTTGCCTTCCTGTCAGCTATCACCCTTGGAAGAAAGTCAAGGTAATCAGATGCGGTAATTCCTGCAAGATTACCACTGGATTCGGCCTTTGAGACGATATCCCTGACGTATTCCGGATCCTCCACCCTGGTGTTTTTCGAATCAATGACCCCGATGTAGACGGGACATCGTGAATTGGGGAGTATATCAAGTGAGTCCACGCTGGCAACACCTTCAATTTTATCTGTTATTTTAAGGAAAGGAGTTTTATTCACCTTACGCGGTGATATCACTGTAACACTGCAGGTATCTGAAAGCATCTCCACGTATTGTATCTCATCCTGATCTACCGGATCAACGCCAAAAAGAAGAACGGAACTCTTCCCGTACTTTGAAAGTATATCTGTGTAGACGTCAAATATACTCCCAAACAGTTTCTTCCTGTCCAGATTTTTATTTACAGAGCTCATGGAAAGGAAGGTGGATATGGATGGAAGGAAAGCAAGGCTCGATTCGCCATAGTAGAGGGGAAAATAAGGGTAAGGATCCTTTTCAACCTCGCTGAATGATGGATAGTGATCAATAACAGGCTGTCGATAGAAAGTGTTTGTTTCCATGTATCGTCTGAGTTCTCCAAGTTTAACATGTTCCATGCTCAGGGCTACGGGCCGCAGAATATCATTCCAGTTAAACAACGGATCAGTGTAGGTGAGGGCATAACTATCAAAGGTGGATTCAAGGGACAGGGTCTCAGACCGGAAGGCTTTCTTCAAATCCTCTTTTTGTCCGAACCGCTCCCATCTGTTGATTTCTTTTCTGAGATCATCACTCCTTGGATATATGCCGTAAAGGAGAGCCTTCAATCCGTATGACACCCCCGATGATCAGATGATCTGTGTTTTACATTTACCCGGAGAATTTTACCAGTCTCTCCTCTCATCACTGCTTTTAAATATCCTATCGATGACATTTGCAGATCGCCAAATTTACACATAGGTTAAAAGAGTTAGTGGATTTCTAATTACCAGCAGTAATTTTCAGATATGGAAATCCACATTCTGTGAGAGTGGCAGGCTCTTTCCGTAATTTAAGGTGACTGTCTGCCTTCGCATGTAATTTTTCCAGGCATCGCTTCCTGATTCCCTGCCTCCACCTGTATCCTTTTCGCCACCAAACGCACCTCCAATCTCGGCGCCGGCTGTCGCCGTGTTTATGTTAACAAGACCAGTATCTGCACCGTGTGCGGATAGAAATTCACCCAGTTCATTCAGATCGGACGTGAAGAGCGATGTCGACAGACCCTGCCTCACGGTGTTGTTAAGTTCTATGGCCTCACCGAAATTCTTGTACTTAAAAACATAGAGAATGGGGGCAAATGTTTCCTCCCTCCAGATCTTCATCCTGTTATTGGCTTCCACCAGAGCAGGCTTAACGTAATAGCCATTATCCTGCTGAATGACGTCTCCTCCGGTCAATATCTTTCCGCCCTCCCTGACTGCCTGTTCCAGAGCGTCCCTGAATTTCTTTACTGCACCTCTGTCTATGAGTGGGCCAACAAGCGTGTCTGGATGCAGGGGGTTCCCTATCTTTGCCTTCTCATATACCTCTTTGAGCTGATTCACTGTTCTCTCGTAAATGCTTTCGTGAATTATCGCCCTTCTTGTGGAAGTACATCTCTGCCCGGCAGTTGCCAGTGCTCCGAATGAGACCCCCTTGATTGATATCTCTGGATCAGCTGTTCCGGATATTATGGCGGCATTGTTTCCTCCAAGCTCAAGGATGGTCCTCCCGAGCCTGGATGCGACCTTCTGTGAAACAAGTCTTCCGGATTCAACCGATCCTGTGAAGGAAACAAGCGGAAAACTGCCCTCATTCAGTATGAGATTCCCGACACTTTCGCCGCTGCCGTTGATGAGAGAAAATACAGGAGGCGCGGATTCTTCCTCCATTACACTCTCAACGATCTTCATGATTGCTATGGATGTCATGGGCACCTTGCTTGACGGTTTCCATACAACCGAATCCCCAGCCACTGATGCGACAAAAGCGTTCCATGACCAGACAGATGCTGGAAAATTGAATGAAGTTATAACAGCCACGGGTCCAAGTGGAACCCACTGTTCCATAAGCCTGTGGAAAGGCCTTTCACTGGTCATTGTGAGACCGTATAGCTGTCTGGAAAGGCCGATGCAGAAATTTGCCACATCGATCATCTCCTGTATTTCACCCTGTCCCTCAGTGATAACCTTACCAGCTTCCAGTGAGATCATAAGACCCAGGCTTCTCTTCTTTTCCTGAAGCTTCATACCTATCTTCCCCACAATCTCTCCCCTGCGGGTTGCAGGCATTTCCTTCCACTCGTCAAACGCACGCAGTGAGGTACCAACAACCTCCCTGAATTCACCTTCTCCTCCGGCTCCAACAAAGCCCAGGGTGGAGGAATCTATGGGGCTGACCGACTTTATAAATTTCTCAGTTCCGATCCATCTTCCAGCATAAACACCCGCATTTCTTTCTTCGATCCCAAGATCCTGGAAAGCTGCTTCTCTTACTTTTTTAACATTTACGCTCTCTGAATTAAGACTGTTCATGGATTCACCTACTTCAGTGAAGATATTCTATCTATTACAATCATCGCCAGATCCATTAGGGTATCTATATTTGGGGATTTTTCAGTCTTCCTGAGATATGAGATCGCGTTCTTGATGTAACGGCTTGCAGTGTCAAATGAATACTCTATGGATCCGTCCTTCAGCAGAACCTCCTTGAGGTCAGACACGGAGCCGCCATTCTTAAGAAGATCCAGAATTTTACCGGAGTTTCCGTCTTTTGATATTGATCTTATGAGAGGAAGCGTCATGACATTCTCCCTTATATCCTGGAAAGTTGGTTTTCCTTCCCTGTCTTCTGTTGAAATGAAATCAAGGATATCATCGGTAATCTGAAAGGCCATGCCGAGGTTGAAGGCAAAAAGCGAGACGTAATCCGTTATTTCTGCTGAACCGCCTGCAGCAACAGAGGAACCTCTGGCACATGCCTCAAAGAAATGGGCCGTCTTTCCGGCTATTATTTCCAGGTAGGTATTCTCTGACAGGTAAAGATTGCCCCGGTTGAGAAATTCAAGTGTCTGCCCTTCGGCAAGCCTGGAGGACCCATCTGCCATGATCTTGGAAACAACCGGTCCGTATCTTGAACCAAGTTCATAGGCCTTTGCAAACAGATAGTCGCCAACGACGATGGCGTTCTCAACACCAAACCTCTTGTTAAGTGTGGGTCTTCCCCTTCTCATGTCAGAGCGATCAATAATATCATCATGGATCAAACTGGCGGTGTGAATAAGCTCATAGCCTGCCGCAAGGTCAAGGATATCCTCATAGGGTTTGTCAGATATCATACTGTATACAAGTATTGTGAGAAGAGGTCTGAATCTTTTTCCTCCTGAATCTATGGTGTACCTTGCCATGTCGTAGAGGTCCGACTGAGAAGTGTAAATGCTCTGCACAAGCCTCTCATTTATCTGGTAAATTTTAGCCTGAAGATTTGACTGCCAGTCATAAAAGCTCTTCATTAACTTCCATTGGTAATGCCTAGATTCGATATAACGATTTATAAATTTTATTTCTTTATTTTTCTGCTCAGAAATATGAACAGTAAAAATCTCCACGAATCATCTCTTGAGTTTTATCTCAATGGAAGAAACGTTGGAGTCCCCTCTCTCACCATGCAGAACCTCTGTATCGAGGGAAATGCTGTCATATTTGATCTCCTGAAGAAATTTCCTCCTTGTTATCTCTGCTATGTCCACTGCTTTACTTATGGCCTTTCCACGTGCTTTTATGGTTATCTGTTCAACATTATTGTTGAACTGCGTCACTATTGCAAGTACATAGTTCATAGTAGGTTTTTTTCCTACATAGATAATGTTTTCCTCTGCCATGATAGATCACCAGAACCCAATGTAAAGCCGTATTTAACAGTTACTGGGAAGGTGAATCCAGTGCGGTGTCTTCCCTGTTGGTTAGATTCCAATCATACAGCTCGCATTACATGCTTCTTTCCATGGAAAATCATGGGTAAGGATAATTCCCGTGTTGCTCTCAACAGTTTGATAAAATTACCAGTCACGATAAGAATGGCCGATGACTGTAACATGAAAGTCACGAAAGAAATTGTCATGTGTCATAATGTATTAGCTATATACTAATATTCTTAGTAATTAGTAAAGATATTTATATGGTGTCTTAATGACCCAATTATATGGAAAGGCAACCTCCCAACGACAAAGAGCCGGTCACCCTGGTCAGACTGAACAGGGGTAAGGTTGGATTGTGGGGGGCCATAGCTGAGGAGATCTCTGCAATGGCTCCAGCATGCGATACTGTCGCTTTCATTACTGCTGCGGCCGCATTTGCATTCGTTCTCACACCTCTCTCATTTCTCCTTGCCACACTGACCATGTATCTGGAGGTCAACACCCTATATCACCTGTCCAAAAGACATGCAAGTGCCGGAGGCTATTATGGGTATGTTTCCACAGCATTCGGTCAGAGACCTGCCATAGTCTCAGGTCTATTATACGTTCTCTACCAGATCGTAAGTACAGCTGCTATACCTGTATATGTTGCCGGGGTTGTGCTCCCCGGGGTGCTGATGTATTTTTTTAAATTTCCGCTCCCAGGCTGGATATGGATTCCATTCATTCTTGTCTTCATAATTGCTCCAATCGTTCTGGCCATAGTCGGTATAAGGCCACAGATGAAGTATATAAGGATTGCAGCCTTCTTCGAGGTTGCCTTCCTTGGGATTCTCTCCCTCATAATTATACTGAAGGTTCATGATAACACACTTTCTGTGTTCAATCCCTATGCGTGGCCACAGTATGATGGTAATTTCAAGCTTATAGGGGGCCCTTTTGCGGGTGTCGGCCTTGGGATGATATTTGGCCTCACCAGTTTCATAGGTTACGGTGGATCTGCACCGCTGGGTGAAGAGGTTACCAAGAGCAAACAGATAACAAAGTCCCTTGTATACGGTCTTCTGATTGTTGGTGTTGTGCTTACGGAGGTTGCCTATGCTCTAACTGTCGGCTGGGGTGTTTCAATGATGGATACCTTCTCTAACAGCGGTATTCCTGGAATAATAGTTGCAACCCTTTATACCGGCATAACCGGCGGGATGCTTTTGGCCCTTGTGGCATTCAACTCCGCATTTTCAGATGCTGTAGCTATGCAATCCAATGCAGGAAGGGTTTACTTTGCAATGGCAAGGGATGGAATAATTCCCAAGTTTTTCTCCTACATTCACATGAAATTTGCAACGCCATCCAAAGCACTCATATTCATAGCCATATGTGCCAGCCTCATATCTCTAACAACAACTTTTCTCATAGCAGTTACTTTGCATTTCAGCATATTCACAATATTTTCTTCATCTGCAACTTCTTCAAATGTTACTCTGATACTTTCAGACTCATTTGATTTCCTGACTACCATGGCCCTGGTAGGATTAATTTTCACACATGTTCTGTTGAATACATCGGTCATCACACTGTTCCACAGGTTGAAGGAGAGACATGTGAAGATCAGTACAAAGATACTCCATCCAATTGAGCACTATGTATTGCCGGGCATTGCCACCGGCGTTTTCATTTTTGTACTTTACGAAAGTTTGGTGCCTCCTATCTTTCCAGTCACGGAGGCGGTTCTTGTGTCAGTTCTGTATACCACATTTGCTACCCTTTATGCCATATGGCTTAAAAAAAGGAAGCCGGAAGTAGTCAAAAAAGCAGGAATAACTGTAAACCTGGTGGAGGAGGAAAGCAATGCAGCCGATAAAGCTTGATCTTGCCCTTTATGGTGAGCAGAAAGGCACCCTTTACCTCTACAGTGACAGGCTTTCATTTAAGGGAAGAAAAGGTCTCAGCTTTGATGTACCTTTAAATGAAATGAAGAAGATAGCATTTCATAAGACAGCCTTTGTGACATCGACGCTTTTCATAAACGATATGGAGATAACGGTTTGCAGGGCACATCTCTGGTGCCAGAAGATCAGGGAACTAAGGGGAGAGAACATTTAATCTATCCAGATTTATTCTCCCGTATTAGAAAAGGATTTACCAACAAATTATTGAATATGGTATTGATCATGATCAGAGTGTTTCACCTTTTCCCACGATTCTATCGCCGATTACGATGAAGTCTATGAGGTCCCTTTCAACATTTTCAAAGTAGAAGTTTGATACCTCAATATTTTCCGGAAGATCTTCATAAACAAGCTCATTCCGGTCATGTTGTTCCCTGGAGCCTGGGAGACTATTGGTAACCTTTCCCTGCTGGCATACAACAACGAATGGTATTTTTCTGTTGCGGCATGAAAGTGCCAGTGACCTGCTTCCAATCTTGTTCCTCACGTTTCCTGACTCATCCACGCTGTCCGCCCCAATTATGCAAAGATCGACATTTTCGAGCATGGCATCCATCGCTGCATCTGCCACAATGGTGACACTTATGCCGTTTTCCCACATCTCCAGAGCCATTTTCACACCCTCCCGCATGGGTCTGCTCTCGGATATGACCACATTTTTCAACAGCCCCTTCTCATGGAGAGATGCGAGGACGCGGAGAACTGTCTGGCTTCTGCTTATTGTTCCTGCCCTTATTTCCCGCTTAATGATGCTGGCAACAGCGTCTCCTGTTGCCTGGAATGATTTTGTTATTCTTTCCATCTCACCCTTAGCATATTCAATGAGCTTCTCCGGGTAATCATTGTCTTCAAATCTTCTGATCAGTTCTTCTGCCTCCGCAGCCGCGTTTGTTATGATCGACATGTCACCATGGCATTTTCTCATAAGTGAAAGCATCGCTCTTACCATCTCATCTGTGTTAATTCCATTCTCGCATATCTTGATGAGAATCGTGAGTGCCTTTTCCAATAGATTCAGAGAACCGGATGTCCTGTCATGGCAGAATTCGTTCATTAAATTCTCTATGGTTTCATTATCTTTCATCGTGATCGTAACGCAATGCACGTAAAAATGGATGCACCAAAGAAAAGATTAAGCCGGGTGGGAGCAGGTATATAAACATTTATTTATGTTGCATCACTACCCTAAAGAATGCGTGATCCGGCGAAGAAATATTTTAACTGTTCTGACCGAGAAAGGGCAATATTTGAGGCCGGAATCAAGCTTGGCACCATATATCACCAGTATGTGGGTGTACCTGTAAATCTCAGCAATCTTAAGTCTCTTGAAAATGCAATGAGAGAGAGCATGATGGTTCAGCCATTTGTTAAAAATGCCGTGGTTACAATAGATCCGGATGTGGTGAAGAAGAGGCAGGGTGTCTACAAATACATCACGTTAACAGGTGAAATGCTTCACGTCTCGGTGACAATCAAATACGGGAAGGAACAGATCACGGCAAAGCTGAGCTACGTCCCTGAAATGGACTATCCATTGATGTATCTCGACGGAGGTGAATGACAGTGGCAATAAAGATAGGAATAACGGGTCCTGTAGGTTCGATCAAGACTGAGGCTCTCAGGAAGATCATTGAAATGCTTGAAAACGACGGTGCCGTCGTTCAAGGTCTCCTGTTCAGTGAAGTCATCACCAATGGAAAGGTTACGGGATATTCTCTTTACGATCTTTATACAAAGAAGAGAGTGGTTTTTGCCGATTCAAAACTCGTATCCAGGGTTAAGATCGACAAGATAGGCGTGGATACAAGGCTGCTTGAGGAGATAGTGGTACCAAGCCTTACAAAGGCAAGGGAAATGGCAGATTATATTGTCATAGATGAAATAGGCAAACTGCAGCACACAACCAAGGTTGTCCAGAAGGAGATCGACGAAACCCTTGAATATACAAAACCACTCATTTTGACACTTCACAAAAAGTCCAGGAATCCTGTTCTTCAGGAGATAAGGAGCCTTGAAGGAGTTCGTGTTTTCGATATAACCCCAATCAACAGGAATATTCTTCCTTTCAAGGTGGTACGGGTGTTGAGAGGCGAAGAAGGGTCTTAGTTGGAAGTGAAAGAGGGTCTCGCCAGGATCAATGCAGGAGCAATTCAGGAAGCGAAGGGACCTGGCACAATGGGGAAGGGTTTCTACAATCCGGCCCAGAGGATCAACCGGGACATAACCATCATGTTTTTGAGATATGCGAGACCAAAACTTGCTCTGGATGGATTCGGTGCGACAGGAATTCGCGGGATAAGGTTTTCCCTCGAGGCGGGTATTAAAACAGTAATATCTGAAAAGGACAGAAAAACTTCAGACATGGCGAGGAAAAATGTGGAAATGAATGGCGCAGACTGCGAGGTAATCAATGACACTTTTCAGGCTGTATCCTCAAGAATACCCTTTGATTTCATTGATGTTGATCCGTACGGAACACCTTTACCTTACATAGATCAGGCAATAACATCTGTAAGGAACAATGGTTATATTGCACTGACGGCAACAGACCTTTCGTCACTCACCGGATCAGTAGCTTCAAAGACGAGACTCAGGTACGATGCGTTCATAAAAAAGGATGTTTACATGCATGAAAAGGGCATCAGACTCCTCTGGGGAACGGTAGTGAGGAGGGCTGCCCAGCTTGAGTCTCAAGTGATACCACAGCTCTCCCTGTGGCATTCACATTTCTATCGGATTGTATTCAGGATCAAAAGGGGAGTTAAAATCGCAGAAGACTCTCTTAAACTGATTGGATATATTGACCTCGGTGCCATCTTTCCCGGCAGATACGAAGATATAAGAGAAGGACCCGTATGGCTCGGCAACCTGTACTCACGGGATTTTCTGGAGAAAATGGAAATACCTGAGTTTTCAGCCGACAGGAGGAAACTTTCTCTATATACAGAGAACTTCAGATATGAGGATCTTTCCTTACTCTTCCTTGACACCAGGGAGATATCATCATTTTCCGGCAGACAACCCTTATCCCTGGTCAAGGCAGAAGCCATTCTGAGAGAAATGGGAATAAAGGAGTCTGGAAGAACCAATTTTTCAAGCACGGGGATAAAGATCGGGGCACCACTGGGCGAATGTCTTGAAAATGTACTGAAGATGGGAACATGATACGGGATGAATGGTATTTTCTAGAAAGATCAGTTCTAATTCATAAAACTAATGAATGGAAACTGCCGGCTGTATGAAAATGATCCTATTAATTAGCTAATCTCTATATAATCGCAAATTATCCAGCGAAGAAAGTATTGAGTCTGAAGAGCTGGATCAGAATTGTCAGACCTGTTAATGGATTAATGGGTATCATAGCAACACTGCTGTCTGTATTCATAGCCATAGGATATTCCATCTCACTGCATTATGAGAAGGCCATAATAGCCGCATTATGCGTTTTCCTTGTGACATCAGGCGGAAACATTCTCAACGATCTCTATGATATTGATACTGACAGGGTTAATCACCCTGAGCGCCCCCTACCTTCCGGCGAGATCAGAACCGGAAGCGCCAGGGTGGCGTTTCTTTTATCTTACTTTATTGCAATTGGCATTGGCTTTCCATTTCTTGGTATCATACCGGGCATTACAGTGATAGGAGCAGAAATCCTTCTCTTTCTTTATGAGACGAGATTAAAAAGAACAGGCCTGGCGGGAAATTCGGTGATCGGTCTTCTGGTTGGCCTGATATTCATCTTTGGCGGGATTGCCTTTAACTCATTTTATAAGATGATAATACTCTTCGTGATGGCAGCACTCACAAATATAGGAAGGGAGATCACAAAGGATGTTCAGGACATGGAGGGTGATAAAGATCGTGAAACGTTCCCCAAAAAACATGGGGTGGAAGACTCCATGTATCTTACCGTTTCCCTTGTTGTGATTGCTGTTGCGGTCTCATTTCTACCATACATTTTCCATATTTTTTCATTTTATTATCTTGTTGTTGTCGTTCCTGCTGACGCGATTTTCCTTTACTCCTCTCTTCTCGTTAAATCAGGGCCCAAAAGAAGCCAGAAATATTCAAAATATGCCATGATTTTAGGCCTTCTTTCGTTTATGGTTGGTGAGATTGCTTGAACGTTCTTCTCAAAATAACAGAAAAACTGAAAGATGAAAAGATCCACATGACACTGATAGATCCAGCTTCACAGGGACCGGAACAGTCTGCTGCCATAGCAGAACAGGCGTCCTCGGCTGGAACGGACTTCATTATGGTTGGTGGTTCCAGCAACATATCATCCCGTTCAATCGATCACGCAATCATCAGCATAAAGGAGAGGACAAGTATACCAGTCATAATCTTCCCCGGATCCCCTGAGATGATTTCCCCGCATGCAGATGCCATATACTTCATGTCACTGCTCAATTCAAGAAGTATCGAATTTGTCATAGGCCACCACGTGAATGCCGCTCCTTTCATCCATGATCTTGGCGTGGAAACAATACCCATGGGATACATTGTTTTCGAACCGGGAATGACAGTGGGGAGGGTAGGAAACGTTGATCTCATAGGGAGGACTGATTCCGTCAGGGCGGGAGCATATGCGCTTGCCGCCCAGATGCTCGGGATGAAGCTTGTCTATTTTGAATCGGGAAGCGGCTCTCCAACGCATGTTGATTCAGGCGTCGTGAGAAACGTGAAGAAGAAGCTCGACATACCGCTCATCGTTGGCGGAGGAATAAGGACGCCGGAGGCAGCAGCCGATCTCTGCCATGCAGGGGCAGATATAATAGTGACCGGAACTGTTGTGGAAAAATCATCTGATATCCCCTACGAGCTGAAAAGGATAGTATCTGCCGTGAAACAGCATTAGTATAATTAACCACGTAGCCATGTGCGGCTATGCCAAGGGTCAGGATAGAGGTCAGTTACCTGAAGGGTGTGGAGGATCCGGAGGCGGTGACGATTCTGAAGAATCTCCGGGATCTCGGATATGATAACGTGAAAGAAGTGAGAATTACCAAGGCTTACGATCTCCTGATACCTGGAAAAAATTACAGGAAAGTTGCAACCGAAATTGCTGAAAAGCTCATGGTCAACCCCGTGATACACCATATGGAGTTGAAGATCCTTGACGAAGGTAAAAAGATCCATTCCGGTAAATAGGAGAATAAAAATAATAGGCAGATCCCCAAAGGATCTCATGGGGATCAGCGATTCTCTCTCCCTCGGACTGAACCTTGATGAGATGACTCAACTTAGGGAATACTTCAGCAGCATTGGAAGAGATCCATCGGAGATAGAATTGCAGGCCATGGGCCAGGCATGGAGCGAACACTGCTGCTACAAGTCATCAAAATTCTATCTGAAAAAGTATTTTTCCGGTATCAAGCGTGATTACGTAAGGCTTGCCATGGAGGATGATGCCGGCGTTGTGGATTTTGATTCAGATCATGTTTATGTTCTGAAAATGGAGAGCCACAACCATCCCAGTGCTGTGGAACCCTACGGAGGAGCTGCAACTGGAGTTGGAGGCATAATAAGGGATGTATTATGCATGGGTGCACAGCCTGTTGCGCTCCTTGATTCCCTTTATTTCGGTATACCTGGAGGACCTCAGAACGGGCCCCTCTCACAGAAATTCATAACAGGAAGAATCGTTGCCGGTGTCAGAGATTATGGAAATCGTCTGGGTATCCCCAATGTTTCAGGTTCTGTTTATTTTAATGAGTGTTATAATCACAATCCTCTTGTAAATGCCGGATGCGTTGGCATAGCCAGAAGAGATGACATAGTGAGGAGCAGGATATCAAAGACAGGAGATATACTGATCCTTGCAGGTGGAAGAACGGGAAGGGACGGCATACATGGAGTTAACTTTGCCTCTAAGGATCTTGACATCCAGAGGAACGAAAACATAAGATCCGTTCAGCTTGGAAATCCAATCATTGAAGAGCCACTCATACATGCGATCCTTGATATCGTTGAAGAAAAGTTGGTTGATGGAATGAAGGATCTCGGAGGTGGTGGGCTTTCTAGCTCTGTGGGAGAGATGTGTTTCTCTGGTGGAACTGGAGCTGAGGTCCTTCTTGACAAGGTATTGCTCAAGGATGAAAGCATGGAACCATGGGAGATATGGATAAGTGAGAGTCAGGAAAGGATGCTTCTTGCCGTTGACAGCAAAAACCTCCAGAGAATTTCAGAAATATTCAATTCATGGGACATTGAATTTTCTGTGATTGGCAAGGTCATTCAGGGGCAGGTTATGAATATATATTACAAAGGGGAACTTATCCTGGATCTTCCACTCTCATTTCTGACATCCGGTCCGGTATACTGCAGGCACTACACAATGAGGGAAAGGAATGAGGCCACAGTGGAATACCCACCTGAACCGTCTGACTACAATTCTGCCCTCAGGGATGTTCTCTCTTCAATCCAGGTAGGATCAAGGTGGCCCGTTGTTAGACAGTATGACTTCACTGTGCGTGGATCAACCGTAGTGAAGCCGTTCAGCGGTACAAGTACAGAACAGACACATTCAGACGCCACAATAATAAAACCTCTTGAAAACAGCATGAAGGGCCTTTCGCTGACGTCCGGCTCCAATCCCCTACTCTGTCATTTGGATCCTTATGCAGGCACTCTCAACGTACTTTGCGAAGCTTACAGGAACATACTGGCAACGGGATCCATGCCGCACAGCATTGTGGACTGCCTGAACTTCGGGAATCCTGAAAATTCACATGCCATGGGAGATTTTGTTGAAAGCGTTGAGGCAATTTCTTATTTCTGCAGAAAAATGGAGCTCCCAGTTGTATCAGGAAACGTTAGCCTTTACAATGATTCCGGTGGTTCCACAATATTTCCCACTCCCACGATAATGATGGTCGGTCTTATTCCAGATGTTTCGAAAGCCGTGAAAACACCATTCAGGAATAAGGGTGACTCCATATATCTAATAGGAAAAGATGAATTCAACATTAACGGGAGTGTCTATTCTCAGTTGAGAGGAGTGTCTGGAACAGCTGTTCCCATTCCGGATCTGCAGGAACTGAGCGAGATATCCATTCTTGTGATGAAAGGGGCGGAGGATGGACTGTTTGAATCCCTACATGACATTTCTGAAGGTGGTTTCATAACGGCAATATGTGAAATGGCCTTCGGCAACATGATAGGATTCAGTGTTGATCTTTCTGAAATGAAGCACGGAAGAACCGCATTCAAGCTTTTCTCTGAAATGGGAAACAGGTTCATTGCTGCAGTAAGACCCGAAAATGAAGAAAAATTCACAAAGCTGTTTGGAAAGATTGCGAGAAAAATCGGAATCACAGGCGGGAAAAGAGCAGTTGTGCATGATCTCGCCATGACTGTGATTGATCTTGACATTGAGGACCTTAAGATGTCATGGAACAGTGCACTTAAGGATGTGATTTAGATAGGGGAATGTAAAAATGACTGAAATCAGCAGGAATGAGAGATTAGTTCTGCTTTTTCTTAAATCTGCCAGCAGAAAGGTCAGGGAGGATGAGATTTCCATTGACGGGGTTGATGGCAGAGGTATTGCAAGCGCCATTTCCTACCTTGATAGGAAAGGGCTGATATCTGTTGAGAAAAGTTACGATGTTCGTTACGAGGCAACCGAGGAGGCAAAAAGGTACTCAGAGAAAGGTCTCCCTGAGGAGAGAGCCCTGGATCTTTCCAGGGACGGTAAGATATCCGTCTCAGAGATCATGGAATCGCTTGGAAGCCAGGAAGGGAGAATTGCACTGGCGCAGCTTTCCAAGCTGGGATTGAAGCCTAGAAATGGTGCAATAGATATTGCAGATACAGAAAAAATAAGAAAGATTTTACGGGAAAGAAGGGAGGCTCTGAAATCCATAATTTCAGGATCAAGCACCGATTCGGAAAGCATCCGGCACTTCCTTGGAAGGGGTGGCCTTCTCCGGGAGGAGAAGAAAATGATCAGAATCGTTTCCATAAACTCTTCTGGATTTGATGCCCTTTCATCAACTGGAGATGAAGAATCGCTTGATCAGCTCACAACGGAAATGCTTGAGACCGGAAGCTGGAAGGGAAAAAAATTCAGAAGATATGATATCAGCATGCCTGTAACTCCAGTGAATGGTGCATACTATCACCCTCTCACTGCACTCATCAAGACCATAAGGGAAATATTCTTTGATATGGGTTTCACGGAAATGACCGGTAATTATGTTGAATCTTCATTCTGGAACATGGATGCCCTGTTCATACCCCAGGATCATTCCGCAAGGGATATGCAGGATACATTCTACGTTGATACAAATGCTGATGAAAAGGATATTCCTGGAGATCTGGAAAAAAGGGTCAGGAGGATCCACGAGAGGGGATTCGATGGTTATAAGGGGTGGAGGTATCCATGGTCTGAGAGTGAAAGCAGAAAACTTCTTCTGAGAACACATACCACTGCCTCCACTGCAAGGTACCTGTATGAGCACAACGGGCCACCAGTGTCAGTATTTTCCGTGGAGAGGGTCTTCAGGCATGAAAGCGTGGATTGGAAGCATCTGGCAGAATTTCACCAGATCGAAGGCGCGGTATACAGCAGGGAGGTAAATCTTTCAACACTAAAATGGATACTAAGCGAGTTTTACAAAAAGCTTGGATTCAGGAACATAAAGCTAATCCCTTCTTACTATCCTTACACCGAACCAAGCATGGATGTTGTTGTTCTTTTCAATGGAAAAGAGATTGAGCTTGGAGGATCAGGAATATTCAGGCCTGAGGTTGGAAAGATACTGGGCCTAAAGGCACCTGCAATGGCCTGGGGTCTTGGACTGGAGAGGCTTGCCTTCCTATACTATGATCTTGAGGATATCAGAAGCATATATAACAGCGACATCGAATGGCTGCGTCGTTTTACATTAAAAATCTAGAATTTTGCACCTGGGTTTACAGAGCATTCTGAGCAGAGATGATCCCTTCCGGAGTGCTTGTCACAGTAAGGTTTGTGGCACATTACACATATCTTCGTTGCAGGTGCTCCACAGATGTGGCATAAACCTGGAACCATATGTCCATAGTTCTTCCAGATATATCACATCTTTGAGTCGGGATGACTTATTGATATCGGTGTATACCATAAATTCACATTGGAATTCATTGATATTTTACGAAAATAATTTATCGTCCAACATATAACCGGTTCTGTCATCATCAATTTTTTGACTCAAATAACTTAGGGTATCCAAGGATCAATTAAATGCTCGACAAGTGTCGGACATTATCAATCTTACAATAATGATGGGATATGGACACGAACCATATCCCACTGATTATGGAAAGGCTGGATAAGATAGTTTCTGAGGATAGATCGAGAAAGTTCTCGAATAGCGTTATCGTCAAGATCCTTGTGATGTAAAGACATGCAAGCATACAACTGCATCGTCATGGTCAATCAGATAATACAGAGATCAAAGAGAGAAATCATGGATATTGTCATTTGACGAATAATTGGACACCCTATCAAATAACTATAATTTCAGTTCTCATTGATACAGCAATTGTAAAATCTTAGGCGACTGGAGGATTGGCATAAAACACCTAATCCACTCGATAAGCATATCGTTCTACAATAAACACCGTCTCTCAGGCATTATATGAATATATGTTATTACCTAAATTTACCTCCACATGAATGGGAAAATTCATTTTTGAAGGAGATTATATCTTCTTTTCCGCTCCAGTCTGCCCAGTTAGGGGCATTATGAGATAGATGATTATTAGCTCTATTTTTACGTTGAACTATCACATAGAATTTAGGCAAACTATTAATTTTCCCGATTTGTGATTAAATGTCGTTTGAAACACGAAGCGCAGATACCATTGACACAAAACGACAATTACAACGCCCGAGCCGGGATTTGAACCCGGATCTAAGGCTCCGCAGGCCCTTAGGATATCCATGTTACCCCACTCGGGCAATTTTCGTCCTAATCCCTATAGACTATTCATAATTGATCATATGCAATATAACATCTGAGGTTCAATAAGATAAACGAAATTTATGCCCAAATTAGGTAAGGCTTAATTACTAAATTGCCATATGATATGTAGTGATAAAATGTCATCTAATAAAAAAACAGTAATATCTGCGTTTTCTCCAATGGAAACTTCTGATGGGGCAGGTGTGAAACTTCACAGGGTATTTGGGGGGATGAACACTGTAAAGATCACAGACCCTTTTCTTCTCCTGGATCACTTCGGTTCAAACAGAATTGAAGATTATATCTCAGGATTCCCATGGCACCCTCACCGCGGAATTGAGACTGTAACCTATCTTCTTGAAGGAAAGGTTGATCATGAAGATAGCGTGGGAAACAGGGGCTCCATATTTCCTGGTGATTTGCAGTGGATGACTGCAGGCTCAGGTATATTTCACCAGGAAATGCCAAAACCTTTAGATGATAGAGATCCCAGAGAACTTCTCAAATCAAATGTCCTGAATACCACTGTGGCCGGATTCCAGCTCTGGATCAATATTCCAGCAAATGAAAAGATGACAAGGCCAAAGTACAGGGGGATGAAAAATAATTCTGTTCCGGTTGTTTCTGATGATAGCGGAGCAACGTTAAAAGTGGTTGCAGGATCATTCCTCGGAAATGATGGTGCCCTGAAATACAGCAGCGGAATAGATCCAACCTACCTTGACGTCAGGATGCCGGAAGAAACAGAATTCGTATATAATTTCAAGGAAAGCCAGACTCCAATCATTTACAATATAACAGGAAAGATAACAATTGATGGAACATCAACCTTTTCAGGGATGAAGGGTGTAGTTCTTTCCAGATCAGGTACCAGGGTTTCATTTACAACCGAAGATATGCCAGCACGTTTTCTTATCCTGGCAGGGAATCCTCTCAATGAACCGGTTTACTGGTATGGGCCCATTGTGATGAACACACGTGAGCAGATAGAGGAGGCAATTCTTGATCTTAGAAACGATACATTCGTAAGGGAAAAAGAGCCTGATTTTGTAGAGTGACCATAATAACACCTGAAGAACTGCAAAGGTTTTATTTCTTTAACTACAATGCGTAAAGCATGGCCAGGATCCTCATATTAATATCTTCCGGTACGGGTGAAAAGGAAAGGGCGCTTGCTGGGATTATGCTGGCAAGGAATCTTAAGGCAAGAGAAATTGTTGAGGACGTGAGGGTTATCTTCTTTGGACCTTCAGAAAAGGCGCTGGCATCCGGTGACAGAGACTTTCTTGAACAGTATAAACTTCTCGCAAATGCAGGCATAGTTGCATCTGCATGTGTCGCCATAGCAGACAGTGAAGGAATCAGTAATTCTCTAAAGGATATGGGGCTAATTCTTGAGCCAGTTTCTATTCCCATTGCAAGGTATGCTTCTGAAGGATACCAGATTTTGACATTCTGAATTCATATGAGGACCATAAGGGAAGTCATAGAGAGGGAATCACAAATTCCGGATAATCCTGAAAGAATAATATCACTGAGCCCTTCTGTTACGGAGATACTTTACGAGCTGGGAATGGAGGATCGAATTGCAGGAATATCAGCCTTCTGCGTGAGGCCAGAAAGCACCATGAAAAAAAGAAGGGTTGGAAGCTACGGAAGTCTGAAGGATTACATTTTGAAGGAAATAAATCCCGACCTTGTTCTAATGATGTCCGGATACCAGAATTCCTTATACGAGGAAGTGAGAGCAAAATATACCTCCTATCTCTTCCAGCTCCCTGTAACACTGCATTCTGTCCTCTCCCTGGTTACGATGGTCGGTCTTGTTGTAAACAGGAGAAGAGAAGCTTCGTCCCTCCTCTCTGATCTTTCAGCAACAGTGCCCCTTCCAAAAAAAGGATTTGAAAAGAGGGCATACATTGAGATTGATCTTGGTGGACCGACAAGTTTCGGTTCCTTCAGTTACATATGTAACACTCTCAACTTCTATGGCATGAATACCCCTTACGATTATGTGGACAGGGAATGGCTCATTCCTGATCCTGATGAGGTGAGAAAATTCGATCCTGAAGTGATAATATTCGAGCCAAAGATGTTTGGCGACAGAAAGAGGCTCAACGTTGATCAGATCATACGTGAAAGATCCTGGGAAGAAATTTCCGCAGTGAAAAATGGTAATATTTTTGTCACCCCTGGAAGATATGACTTCTTTGCTCACCATGGACCATCATTTATCAGAGTGGTTCTCCCATGGCTTGATTCCATTATAGGATCACTTTAGTGCATTCCGGCCATTAATGTGTTATTGTTACTCTTTGCATCAGAATTGCAATGCCGTTATAATGATATCAGTATACAACGGTCCGAGTGCATTAACGATACGCTTTAATACTGATCACCAATATGGCGTTAAGTCTTTTAGACGAAGGAAGTAGACAAAATGGAAGGCACTACCAAAATAAAAGATCTTACGCCTTCTTCAAGACGGGTTAACGTTTTGGGAAAGGTAGTATCGATCGGAGAACCAAAGAACATACAGACACGTATGGGAGAAGAGAAGCAGGTCACAGAGGTTGTTGTTGGAGACGAAACTGGAAAAATAACTCTTTCGCTCTGGGGCGATCAGGTGGATCATGCAAAACAGGGTGAAACTCTCTACATTGACAACGGTTACATAACTCTCGTTAAGGGACACATGAGACTGAACGTGGGAAAGTATGGAGCCATATCAAAAGGAGAAGAGGAAGTCGCAGAGGTCAACGAGCAGGTTGACATGAGCGAAAAGGAGTACGAAAACAGATACAGGAGATATGGCGGAGGCGGCGGCTCTTACAGACGATATGGTGGATCCTCAAGGGGATACGGCGGCCGCGGAAACCAGGACAACCAGGGGGATTCTGATTCAGATTAATCCCTGTGGTTCATGATTTCACTCTAATAAAACAATTTTATAACAGTCAGGGAGATCCTATTTTTACGGACCTCTCAAAATTCATATATACAGTTTCTCCAGATTTTTCTGATAATGGCACTTGTGAATTGGGCTGGAATACTTGCACAATCTGCCCATCACCAATATCAATGTCTATTCTGTAATGGTCCCCTTCGAATCCTGAAGCAATTATCTTTCCTGACAAAGTGCCCTTATCCGGTGATATCCTTACCTGTGAAGGTAAAACGCCTATTTTTTCACGGCCCTGTCGTATTATATTATATCCGAGGAATCTTGCAACCCTTTCCGAAACGGGGTCTTCGAAAAGCGTCCGCGGCTCTTCAATTCTTATGACTGAGCCATTGAATATTATTCCCATTTTGTCTCCCAGATAGAGTGCCTCTTCCCTCTCATGTGTTACGTATATAATTGTGAGTCCCAGCATTTTGGAAATTCTCTTTATCTGTGTTCTAATATCCGCCCTCAATTCTGGATCGAGAGAGCTCAGGGGTTCATCCATGAGAAGAAGGTCTGGTGAGAGAACCAGGGATCTGGCCAGGGCCACCCTCTGTCTCTCACCGCCGGATATCCTGTCTGGTATCCTGTCAAGAACATGCTCTATGTTAAGTAGAGACGCGATCTCCCTGATGCTTTCTCTTACTCTTGTTTCAGGTGTCCTTCTTGCTTTGAGACCATAGGCGATATTCTCGTATGCTGTTAGATGCGGGAAAAGTGCCAGATCCTGGAATATCAACCCTATGTTCCTTCTCTCCACTGGAATGTGTGTTATATCACTGCCATTTACCATAACACTACCGGTATCCGGAATATCAAGGCCACAGATATTTCTAAGAAGTGAAGTTTTTCCGGAACCGCTTGGTCCCATGAGAGTGAAAATCTCTCCCTTGTTCATGGAGATATTTATATTGAGAAGGGTAAATCCTCCACTGTACTTTCTTGTTAAATTTCTTATCTCAACGTATCCCAACGAAACTTTCACCAAACCTCTGAATCAGGTAGAACGATACCAAGCTAAGTATTAAAAGGAGCGATGCTGCAGCATACGCTTCCTGCGTAAGCCTGAGTGACTGCAGTGAGTATATCTCAACGCTGAGAGGCATGAAAGTGGACGTTGACAGGAAATTCGTTGCGGTGAATTCGCCCATGCTTATGGCAAATCCGAAAAGCAGAGCTGTAGCCAGCGTTGTGCCGGCGAGAGGCAGTTCCACGGTGAAGAATGCATTTCCATGCAGTATCCTTGCTGCTTCTGACAGGCTCTGCGGCACCCGTGAAAAGCCAGATGATATCATTCTCAGAACAACGGGTATGGAAACAGCGGTCTGAACAAGGATAATGAGAACCCAGGTGAGAGAAGAGCTCACATGTTCGCCCAGGATTATTGATACTGAAAATGCCATGACTATGGCAGGAATGACCAGCGGTATGAACTGTGTTGAGTCAACGATTGAATCGGGTCTTGCACTCACCCTTCTCTTCCCAACGATCCACAGCATTCCAAGAGATGATGATATAACAGCAGTCATGGTACCATAGAAAAGAGTATTCAGAAACGGGAGGGAAGGAACCGTACCCAGAGCGTTCCTTGTCACATTGCTGAACAGACCAGAGTATGCTGAAAGGGTGAAGTGTGAATTCCACTTCAGGTCAAATGATGAGAGGATCACCGAACCAAGAATGATAAATTCTGCCACAATGAAGAGGGAGGTGTAAATTTTTCCCATATACACAAGCCTTCCACCTGTTTTTGCATATTCATCCGGTGACTTTGAAGTAACTCTTCTCTGACGGTTCCACAGAAAAAAGTATACAAGAACTGGCAGGATGAGGACAAGGCTCTGTATGATGCTGAATGCAACACCAAGTGGCAAATTTGCCTCCTCCTTCACTATGAAATATATCCAGGCCTCAACCGTGAAATTCTTTACTCCACCTATTATTAAGGGCGCAGCGAAACCCGCAAAGGAATAAAGGAAAGCAAGAACAGCTGCGGAAACAGCAGCCAGGATTCCATCCCTGCCCCAGACAGAATAAAAGACCCTGAACTTTCCGGCTCCAAGAGTCATTGCAGACTCCTCCAGGGATCTGTCGGATCTTTCAACTGCCAGCGAGGTGAGAAATGCAACAAGTGGGGCGTTGAAAAAGACATTAACCGTCACGATGCCGGTTAAACCCTGAGCAAATATTCCCAGAACTGGGAGCCTTGATGTTAGAAATGATCCGGGACCGAACAAGGATACGAATGCTATGACGACAACAATGGATGGTAGAAAGAAGGGAATGACCGTGATAGATCGGAGGAAGCGCCTTAGGCCAGCACTGTATCTTCCCATATAGATACCCAGGGGAAATCCAAAGATGAATGAGAAAAATGCACTTATTCCACCCTGAACCAGAGAATTGTAAATAGCCCTGCGCCCAAGGAGACCGTATATTCC
>JAMCUH010000007.1:29129-64005 GCA_023379435.1 Thermoplasmatota archaeon
CATCCCATCTCATTCAAAAGCGTAGAATTGATGTATGAGGCGTCAGGCGGGGAATATTTCACCAGTAGACCATCCCTGGCAGCCTCAACCCCGTTTATGTTTGTCAGACCTATGACAATGTTGGCCTTTGGACTGCTCTTCTGACTTTCCAATGTTGAAAGAAGTCCATTCTTAGGATACTCCACAACAATATTCACGTGGTACTCTTTCTCAAATGTACCAAAAACTATGTTGTAGGCAGCCGTTTTATTAAGTCCATCGGCCATGAATGACGAGTAAGTGTATACAACAATGGTCTTTTCCTTTGGGGCTCTGTTTTCCAAACTGTAAAATATGGAAAAACCCGCAACAACAAAAACCAGGGCCACTATAACCGCAATGATCTTCCTCTTATACGGTTCCATTTTTCCTTTTCTTTCTCTCGTAGGATCCATTTCAATCTCCTACCAGAGAAGCGATGCACAAAGCTTGCTTCCCTTCGCCGGTATTATCCGGATCAGGTTCAAGGGTCGGCAACACGGAAGTTGCCCTCTCAGCTTTACTGCGCTCCCCTAGCATGCATGTATTGCAATACGGTTATTATCCTTTATGATCATGAATATTCATAGAAGATTATGAAATAACTTCCATTGTTAATTTTTCCTTAAAAAGGCGATCCTTGGTGAATAGAATGAGAATGATCAGAAAAATGATAGAGGAAATAGTGCCAAATACTGCCAGGGACACAGGGGAATCCGTGATGGAAAGACGTAGCTGCTCAACTTCCCCCAGCAGGCTGCTGAAGTAGTTCCAGGACAGCTGCGCATTTATGAAATAGGAAAAGTTATAGGTAAAAACCATAAACAGGCCGCCGAGCACCGATATTGCAGAGGCATAAAATTTCTCATCCACAATGATCAAAAAGGCCAGGGGCCAGATGAGGTATTGCGGATTTGCAAAATTATAAGTGAGCATGAATACAAGCATCAGAATCACAAAATAAGTTTCAGTGCCTAACCTGAATTTAATGGATAATACAGTAATTACGACATAAAATGGGGCAAAAACGTAAAGAAACAGTGAGGGGAAAGACCGTATGTGAAGGAGTGGTACAAGAAGCTGCCATGTGAGACCCTGGGAATAAAATATTCCAAATGCTGTTGGTACAGATCTGCCCACAATGAATGTTGAAATATCTTGGATAAAATTTCCAGATATCTCATACATCAAAACAATGAACAGTGCAACTGGAATTATTCCTACGAGCGCCTTCCATTTTTTATCCGATCTGAAGAGAAGCATGGGGACCATAAGAAACGGGAAAACCTTTATTGCTCCTCCAATGCATACGAAAAGCATCGACATGAAGTCATTTTTGGAACGATGATAGATGATTCCCTGCAGCATGAATGCAAGAGCAAGCACATCAAGCTGCCCCCAGAGCACTCCAACGATTATGGCAAAAGGGTTGAGTATCCAGAGCTTCCATGAAGTCTGGCCTGTAAGTTTCCTGATATTTGAGGCAATCCAGAAAAACGAGATTACCATTGGGAGCTTTATAATGCCGTACAGGAAATAGAGATTTGTGCCGGCCAGTGAACGCCAGGGTGAATAAATTGCTCCGCCAGCAACTCCAACATAATTGAGCAGGGATGCTGATGGAATCTTCATCTGCAGGATGAGGGAATACATCTCTGAAGAGAACACGCTCCATGGTATGAATCCTGGAGGATACTCCCATTGCAGTGAAGGTGCAAGATTCCTGCTAACGATGTATGGATTCACATGTTGCAGGACAAACATACCGGAAGAGATCATGAAATAATCGTCATATCTCTGACCGAAAAGAACGCTCATGCCTATGAAGACAGGAAGGAGGAAGAGAAAATTTCTTCTTCTTATCTTGACTGCTAAAAGAAAGAATACAACGAATGCTGCACCCGTGAACAGCAATGATTCCATCAGCAGCCCCTGATATTCAGGCATTATCCTGAGATCTGCATTGTAAAATGCAGAACCGTTGACTTCCATCTCCAGACTGGGAGACAAATTACTGATACCATGTGGAACACTCACATATGTGACGTAATAATCCCTGGGTGTAAAACTGCTGTTATCCAAAACTTTTGAACTTTCGCCACAGTCAATCACAACCTTCAGAGAAGAAAAATTTTCATCGGAGATAACGGTAATCTTTATGGAAACTGAGCTCATACTACTTCTCTCAACAGTCAGATCAACAGGAGAGATTCTCACAACAGGTTCACCATGTGTTCCGGAGAGACATGCCTCATTCTGGCCATGAAAATTCACAGAGCCAAGAACTGAATAAGATATGAACGCAATGCCAAGTGCAAGAAGCATGTATGCCAGTAAGTTCCTCTTTCTTTCTGCCAGACCATTCTCAGTGATTTTCATTCATTGGTTCCCGGTAAGAAATGATAGGGAAATTTCAAATTTAAAGTACTCACAGGCATCAATGACATTGTTTATAACAACCTGAATCATGTTTTTTCGTGATAAAACAGAAATCCAAAATCCTCGGTATAGCTGATGCCCCTTTCATGAGAGGAGATGCCATTTCAAAGCTTGTTTCAGTTCTCGTATCACACGATTTTCACATAGAGGCCATAAATGTGCACGAAATTGAGGTTGATGGTTCTGATGCCGAAGATGCAATACTAAGCCTTTCCACATCACCCCATGGCATAGCAGCAGGCATAATCATGACGCATGGGATCACATTCGCTGGCTTTAATATAATAGATCCGGCCAGATTGAGTGAACGGCTGGATAGGCCAGTGATCTCAGTTACCAGGAAAAAGCCAGACACAGAAGCAATGCTTTCAGCCATTAGAAAGCATTCATATTCACCGGATAAGGAGGCAATCCTGGTAAATACCATACCAATAAGATTCGAAATAGGGGATGGAAAATTCCTGTACGGAAATTATCATGGATTGACGATGAGAGAAGCACAGAATATAGTTAAAAAATCCATAATGAGGGGCAACATGCCAGAACCCGTAAGGATTGCTCACCTTATGGGAGAGGCAATTGTCCTTGGAAAAACAAAAAACAGGATATGAAATTACTCCTGATACATTATGGGCTCAAGCTCAGGGATAACAAGCCTTGGAATCTTGTCCAGATTCTTCATCATATCATCGAGCTTCTCTTCCTCAACAGGAATGTAATTCATCCTTCCCTTTGACATGAAATAGGAACCTGGGCATAATGTGCCTTCTTTGACAATTATGGCATCCGGCTTCAACTGTATTATTCCTGCCATTGCCCTTTCCTTGCCACCGTGCATGGCTCCATAACCTGGGTTCTCATATTCTTTGATCTCCTTTGTTTCCGTGTCTATTAACATGATTGAACTTCCGTATTCCATGGGTACGAAGTAGTTTTCCTCATCCACAACCGCAACGACTTTCATAAATCCTCATTTAGTTTAAGAGTAAAAACTTTTTGTAGTGCCCTGAGAAATTTCAGTAGTAGCCCTGGAAACTTACCTCGTACTTTGGAATGGATATCCCTATGCCTTTTTCCACATGTCCTATCTCCCTTACAGGTACCCTTCCCCTCATGGCATTCATGAAATCCACCTTGCTCTCCTCGTCTATCACTATAACGAATCCCATGCCCATGTTAAAGGTTTCGAACATCTGCTGCATGCTGTATCCTCCAAATTCCTGGATCCTGTTAAAAACGTTCTGAGGTTCAAATGGATTATCCAGAACATAAGCCATGTCCTTCATTCTCACAATATTCCTGACGCCTCCGCCTGTTATGTTTGCCATTCCCTTTATGTTCACAATATTCATTATGTCCAGAACTTCCCTGACATATATTCTCGTTGGCTCCAGAAGTACCTCATAGGTTTTCTTGCTATCGCCGGGAAACGTGTCATCATAAACTAAGCCAGCCTTCTTTATGGCAGATCTCACAGATGTGAAGCCGTTGGAATGCAGACCGCTACTCTGAAGTGCAAATACTATGTCACCATCACTTATTCCCTCACCGTTTATTATCTGGCTTTTCTGCACAATTCCCACAGCAGCACCAGCAAGATCAACATGATTTACAAGATCGGGGACAATTGCCGTTTCCCCCCCGACAAGTGTAACATTGGCAATCTGGGCTCCAACATTAAGACCGTTGCCGATCTGTCTGGCCATTTCCGGATCGGCGTTCCTGAGCTGTATATAATCAACCATTGCAATGGGCTCAGAACCTGCTGTTATGGCATCGTTCACACACATGGCAATGCAGTCTATTCCGATGGTATCCAGTTTGCCGATATCCTCGGCAATCATGATCTTGGTTCCTACGTTGTCGGTATTGAACGAAAGGGCGAATGTCCCCATGTCAATGAGTGAAGTGAATCCGCCAAAGCTTCCTATTACCCTGAAATCTTCCCTCTTATACTTAAACTGCCTCAGTAGGGATTCAACAAAATTTCCCTGACCTTTTCGGTCCAAAACAGAGTCTCCTTCCATGCAACCATATCACTAAAATATAATTAAATTTCATGAAATTTACCACTGAAGTCTGCTATCATATTTATCAGGATTCTCACGTGCAATAAATCATCGGGGCCATTTAACACCTATCCTGACAGCACATCGAAGGAAAATGGATCGCCTTTCGCTTTACTCACAGAAAAATATAAGACCGGTAGTGTTTATAGTGACAGGATAAATATGGCGGAAGAAAAGGCGAAGAAGGTAGGGGAAAAGGCGGGAGAGGTAACAGGAAAGGCAGCAAGGGACGTCGCAGAGGGGACGAAGTCGTTCTTTAAGGGGATAAAGAAGGGGATTGGCAAAAAAGGAGAGGAAAAATAAGCCTCTATATGAACTTATGGAGCTGTTAGTTGGATACTTTGACCCTGTTTTACACATAGTTTAAATAGTGTTCATTACATTTAGAATAGGTGATAAAGTGGGAAAGGTTAAACTCGAATCGCTTGACTACAAACCCAAGCCAATAGATGAGAATTTTGCTGAGGACAAAACAAATTACCCGATAACAGGGAAGCATCATGACCATGATGTCAGGGCAGAAGGCATTCAGAGAATGGATGCTGAGGGAAAGCCCTATCCCACGAAGTGGGGAATTCATGGGACTAAGGTTGCTGTTGACTGGGAAACTTGCATTGCTGACGGCGCATGCATGGATGTCTGCCCTGTATCATTGTTCGAATGGGTGCTTAATGAGGGACAGGCCGGGACCGGCAACGACAAAGACATTTCCGGTGATAAGGAGCTCTATGCGAAATACAGAACCGATAAGTGCGATCCTGTTAGGGAAAGCGAGTGCATTTTCTGTATGGCATGTGAAAGCGTCTGCCCGACAAGAGCAATAAAAATCACTCCATGAAATAAGAAATGAAAAGGGGGACAGTCTGACCGAATGCCAAGCCCCCAATCTCTCTATTTTGCTCTCCCATTGTTTTTTGTAGCAGATATTTCACTTCTTTATGGCGCTTTCTACGACATAAGGGATAGAAAGGTCAACTCATTTCTGTTTGTTCCTCTTTTTGTCTTTGCGCTTGTGATATATGCAATTGCAGGTTATTCTCCAGTCTTCATAGGGATAAGCTCGGCTTTTTTTGTCATAACGTTCTTTGATCTTAAACCCCTCGCATACGCTTTGACCGGCATATTATTTCTTGGCATATTCATAATCATCGATTTTATAACGGGATTGTCATATTCCACTTATTTTCTCTATTTTATCGTTTTATTCATGATTTACATAATAGGCACTGGAGAAAGATATTTCGGCATAGGGGATATTAAGGCACTCATAGCACTCTCCTTCTCCTTTCTTGCTCCATTTCAAGATTCCGTCACAGCGGCGCAGAGTGCCTATCTGAGTCTTGTTCCATTTGACATGGTTCTTCTTATCAATACCGCCATTATTTCTCTTCTGTTCATACCATACCTTGCAGTATACAATTACAGGAGAGCTGGAAAGATAAAGGCATACCATCTTTTTGCTGTGGATTATGATCAGAAACTTTACGGTGCCAATCCCGAAAGGTACCGGATTGCAGATTACCGCGGATCCAAGATAATGGTTTACGGTGCTCCGACACTTCTGACAATCTATATAGCATTCTTCATTTCATATCTTGCCGGACTCTGGTTCATTTAGGTTATCATGAGGACGATTGTAAGAAATATTGGAAGTATTGTTACACCCGTCCTGGATAGAAGGGGTGATGCACATATTGAAGAGTACCGTAATAGAGACATAATCATTCATAATGGGAAAATAGAATCAATCGTAAGTGAAAATGCAGCACACTTGGATACAGGGGACTTCAGGGTTATTGACGCAGAACAGTCAGTTATCGCGCCCGGCTTTGTAGACTCCCATACGCACATTCTTTACTGCGGTAACAGGACAAAGGAATTCTATATGAGACTTGCCGGAAAGTCCTATCTTGACATACTTAAAGAGGGCGGTGGCATTCTGAATACAGTTGGTGAAACAAGGAAATGCAGTGCTGAAGGTCTCGTCAGGGAAACGCTCCCAAGGATTCTGAATGCGGTGAGCAACGGCACAACGACAATGGAGATCAAGACAGGCTACGGTCTAGACAGGGAAAATGAGTTGAAGATGCTGCACGCTGCCAAACTTATCAGGGAAAGAGATACAGTAAGAGTGGTTATAACTGCCCTACCCCTGCATGCCATTCCTGAAGGAAAAAAGGAGGGTGATTATGTATCCGAGGCACTTGATACGATTCTTCCAGAAATGACCGCTGATTCAGACTTTCTGGACATATTCTGCGACTCCGGAAGTTTTTCTCCAGAGTCACTAATGAAGCTCGGTCAGTTTGCTCAGTTAAAGAAAATACCATTGAGGGTACACAGCGGGGAGATAGCCAATATTGGGTGTGTTAAAGCCTCTATAAATTATGAAATTTCATCCTACGATCATATTTTACATATCGATGATGAAGATATTGCCATTATGAGGGAAAAGAAGGCATTTGCTACAATACTTCCCGTTACTGCATTCGTTCTGGGCGAAAAGATGCCTGGACCAAGGAAACTGCTGGATGCAGGCATAAGGGTTTCAATAGGCACAGACTCTTCACCCCTAAATCCCTGCCAGAACATGCTTTTTGCCCAGTATCTCTCCGTGAGATACTGTGGTATGACTCCTGAAGAGGCATTCATCTCGTCAACAATCAACCCTGCGGTCTCACTCGGGCAGGGTGAGAGCGTTGGAAGCATAGAAGAGGGAAAATATGCAGACATGGTAATGCTCAATGTTAAGGAGATGGATGACATTCCTTTCATGTGGGACTCAGGCATAGTGAGGGAGGTCCTGCACAACGGTAACGTAACATTCAGGAGTGAGACTTATTGAATGCCCAATCAATTGAAGATGCCATAATTGAACTGAAGGGAATCGGTGCGCGGAGGATCATGCTGCAAATACCGGATGGTCTTAAACCCGAGGTATTTAACATATTCGGGCAATTTTCTACGGAATTTGATGTTGTAATCAGCGGTGAACCCTTCTACGGTGCATGTGATCTTGGGAATTTCTCAATGGAAAAGAACATAGATGCTGTTGTGCAGTTCGGCCATTCGGTTATGCCAAATGTTGTCTACCCCGTACCTGTAATTTTCCTTGAATGGAAGCTCTCCAGAAAGATTGATTTCAGCCAGGTATCCCTTGAGCAGATCGATTCAAAGGGTTACAGGAAAATAGGGCTGCTCTGTTCCATTCAGTACTGTGACCAGATGGATTCATTTGTGGAAATGATGAAGAAAAAAGGATACACAATATTCATCGGAAACGTGGACAGAAGAATGAGCAGGCCAGGCCAGGTGCTGGGCTGCAACTTCAGTGCTGCACATTCCGTATCCTCCAATGTTGACTGCTTCATAGTAGTCAGCACTGGCGTTTTTCACTCCATAGGAGTTCAGCTTTCCACTGACAGGGAAACTTTTCTTCTGGACCTAAACAGCATGACATTAAGATCCATGAAGAGCGAGGCTGAAACATTTCTCCGGAAGAGGTACGCCCGCATAGAGAAGGCGCTTGATGCCAGAAAATTCTGTGTGGCCATGAACACCAAGGTAGGTCAGAGGAGGGATAGGCTGGCACTTCTCATTCAAAAGAAACTTACGGAACTGGGAAAGGAATCCGTAATGGTGACGACGGACAATGTAGTACCTTCTGACTTCGTAAATATGCGGTGCGATGCCGTGATCTTCACAGGATGCCCGCGTGTCTCTCTCGACGACCAGGAGAAATTCCCGATGCCCGTACTTACTCCTCCTGAATTTTTACGCCTGTTTGGATTCAAACAAGATGATCGCTACATCATGGATGAGATCGTTTCTGTGTCATGATAAAACCCTTCCCACCAGATAGGTCTTTCCAGCATCAACGATTTCAGCTCTTACCATTGAATAAAGGTTCAGTGTGCCCGAAACAACGATTGGTCTGTAATTGATATCCCTTATCACAGATGTTCCGTTCTTTCCATGCTCCACAACCATGCCTTCATGAACACTGCCGATCAGGGAAAAAAGTTTCTCCTCCGTTATTTTTCTGTGCAGTTCCGATATGGATGAGGACCAGCGTTTTACAGCGTTGGAACTTGGTGTCTTCCTGCCAAAATCCTTTGTGTAAGGTCTTGGTGAGAATCTTGTTATGTTCATTATATCAGGCCTTATCTTCTCCATTAAGGAATAGGTCTGTTCGAAGGAGCCCTCATCTTCTCCCGGGTAGCCCACAATAACGTCAGTAGAAAGTGATCCCTGTAAAAACTCTTCTCTGTACATATCAACTATGGAAACGAAATCCTCAACAGTATATTCCCTGTTCATATCATTAAGAACGGAATTGCTTCCACTCTGCACCGGTATGTGGAGGAATTTATACACCCTCGGGTCATGCATGGGCTTAAATAATTCAGGCACCAGTTCCCTGGTATTCTTTGGCTCCATCATGCCAATCCTGAGCATGAAAAAGTCGTCTATGTGAAGTATTGCATCAAGGAGGCTTACAAGGTTTATTCCCAGATCTCTTCCATAGGCAGCGGTATCCAGTGACGTTACCTTGACCTCTCTCACATTCCTAGAAAGCTGCATCTTTACCTGGTTCACTATCTTCTCCGGCCTCCTTGAAACAAGTCTTCCCCTGGCAATACGCGATATGCAGAAATTGCAGCTTCCCAGGCATCCCTGATTGATAGGTATGCCCTCCCACAGGTTCGGTTCTGACACCTGAACATCGTCTATTTTCCCTTCGTAGAATTTCCGAAATTCCGACGGCCTCACAACCTCAACACTGTCCGTTTGCAGTGACTCGGTTCCCATCACAGAGAGGCATCCAAGAACTTTTACCTTTGAAACCGTGGAAAGATCGGATATTCTCCTTACCATTCTGTCCTCGGTACTCTTTATCACAACACACGTTCCAACAATGCTCATGTCAGCCTCATGTGGAGAATGTGTTAACTCCCATCCTTCTGATAGAAGCTTGTTCACGTACAGGGCAGTCTCTGACTTAGAGAGTGTGCAGCCATAAGATTCAAGATAAAGCTTCATCTGCTATCAGGCGATTTAATTCAGGGTATAATAGTTAACCACAAATTATCCCGGTATACCGGAGGCCATGAGCTCATTGTACTTTTCCTCGGTGATTTTTCCGGTGGCAATTGCCAGCTCCTTGATTGGTTTTCCTGTCTTGAGCGATTCCTGCACTATCAATGCAACCTGATCGTATCCAAGAACCGGATTTAGCAAGGCAGCTGATCCAAAGCTTCTGGAAAGGTGAGCCTTAAGGGACAGTGAGTCAGGTTTTATGCCATCAATCAGCTTTGTTCTGAACATGTGCATTCCATTGGTCATTATGTCTATGGACCTGCAGATTTCGTAGTCTATGTTTGGCATCATCACATTGAGTTCGAACTGCCCTGCCATGGAGGAAAGATTGGTTGATGTCTGTGACCCTGCAACGGAATTGCATATCATATTCATGCATTCCGCAATGGAGGGATTGATCTTCCCAGGCATTATGGATGATCCCTGCTGCACCGCAGGTATGGTTATTTCGTGGAAACCGGTTCCAGGACCTGAATACATTAGCCTTATGTCATTGCTGATCTTTGTAAGGTCTATGGCAAGGTCTTCAATGGCATTCATTACCCTGTTGAAGTCCGTCATGAATTCCATTAGCCCTGGCAGATTTTCAGATTCCCTGAACTTCATCCCTGTAAGGTCTCTTATCTTCGACACAACATTTTTTCTGAAATTTGGAGATGTGTTTATACCAGTTCCGACAGCTGTGCCCCCAATATTGAGCTCCATGAGGAAATCAAGGGAATTCTCCATCTCCTTTCTGTCTCTCTCAAGCGCATACTTCCATGCCGAAAACTCAAGCCCCAGTGTCACGGGAGCAGCGTCTTGAAGGTGAGTCCTTCCAGACTTCACTTCATTTCTGTACCTCTTTGAAAGCTCTCCAAGTGATGAGACGAGATCATCAAGCTCCTTCAGATATCTGACCGTCTTCATGGCAACGGTCATCCTCATCATTGTCGGATATGCGTCATTTGTGCTCTGACTCATATTTACGTGATCGTTGGGATGAATCACGGAATACTCCCCCTTCTTTCTTCCAAGTATCTCCAGTGCCACGTTTGCTATAACCTCATTGGCATTCATGTTGTAGGAAGTCCCTGCTCCGGCCTGGAAAACGTCAATTACAAACTGATCATGGTATTTCCCTGAGATAATCATTTCGCAAGCTCTAATTATGGCATCGGCCTTTTCTTTGGAAAGCTTTCCCCCTTCCATGTTTGCCCATGCCGAGGCTTCCTTGAGCCTGGTAATGGATATGATATGGTCCGAGTCATGGGTCATTCCGCTTATTTTAAAATTGTCCACAGCCCTTGCGGTATTTATGCCATAATACTTTGAGTCGTCGATTTCTATGGTTCCTATAACATCATGTTCGGTTCTGCTCATGCATGGATAATGCTCAGCGAATTGAAATTATTTAGTACTAATACATTGATTCTTGAGCCCTAGATTTTAGTTAACATGTATGTTTTAAGAAGGAAATAACTCATTTTAGACCATGCCCGGAAAAAATGACAAAATAATTATTGACATTTACAAATAAAAAATTATTACTGATGGTAATAGCACTATAATTTTCGCTGAGAATAATTGAATATATGCAATATCAGATTTAATAAGGCACTGTATTGAGCATGATACTTCTTATAAACATTATGATGCGTACTTATTTATTTGAAGTTAACAATATTAAAATTATTTTCCATATTTCGGCATTGTTTTGGCAAAGTAAAAATGCTCCCAAGATATTAATACGAATTTGAGATATGTAAACGATATAGATGAATGACAGGGAAGTCGTGATTAGGGTATCGGGTGCTGCCGGTGATGGTGTCCAATCAGCAGGGCAGATCATTGCCAAGTCATTTTCCAGGAAAGGCATGAATGTTGTTACATACAATTATTATCAGGACATAGTGAGAGGAGGAACCAGCTGGTATCAGATTAGGGCCTCAAGTGATCCTGTTCGTTCCCAGGGTGATGGCCTCGACATTGTCATCGCGCTTAACAAGGATGGTGTTCAAAGGCACACCAACCCTGACATTGACGAAGGTGGTGCAAGTCCCCTTTCAAAGGAAGGTATAGTGATTTTTGACAAATCCATACAGGGATATGAAGAACACGGACAGCGGTATGTTCCAATGCCTCTTTCAGACATAGCAATGAAATACAGTAATAATGCACTTATGAGGAATACTGTTGCCATCGGTGCGGCAATGGCATCAATAAACCTCGATTTTGAAACGCTGGCGGGAGTTATAGGAGATCAATTCGGTTCAAAAGGTAAAATTGCTGACCTGAACGTCAATGCAGCGAAGGAGGGATACGATTACTTCAAAAAGAATCAGGAGCCTTTGAAGAAAAACCTCTCCTTTGGTACCAAGCCGAAATACCTTGTTGGTGGAGGGGATGCCATAGGGCTCGGATTCGTATCAGGTGGCATGAAATTTTATGCGGGATATCCAATGACACCCGCTTCCTCGGCACTCATGTATTTTGCCAACCATGCGTCGAAATTTGACATTGTGCTTAAAATACCTGAGGATGAGATCTCTGCCATTAATATGGCCATTGGGGCTAACTACGCCGGTGTTAGATCAGCAACTGGCTCTTCTGGAGGCGGTTTCTCATTAATGGTTGAGGCTGTCGGACTGGCAGGAATGCTGGAAGTCCCTCTGGTAATATACGAGGCTCAGAGACCCGGCCCATCGACAGGCCTCCCAACAAAGACAGAGCAGGGAGACCTGAACCTTGTACTTGGTGCTGGGCAGGGGGACTTTCCGAGGATTGTCCTCGCACCGAGGAATGTGAAAGAGTGTTTTGAGCTTGGTAGAGAGGCCATGAATCTTGCTGCAAGGTATCAGACCCCGGTGTTTGTTATGGTTGATCTGTACCTTTCAGAGCATTATGAAACAGTTGATTCCTTCGATTTAGATTTTAAAATAGACGAGGGTAAAATTGCCGGGGATAACCAGGAAAACTTCAGGAGATATGAGGATACCGAGGATGGTATCTCTCCTCGTGCTTTTCCTGGACAGCCTGGTCTCATGCACAATGAGGATTCTGATGAACATAACGAGTTCGGACAGGTCGTGAGTGATGCAGTGACAGATCCAAGGGAGAGGGTTAAGGCCATGAACAAGAGAATGAGGAAGATGGAAACTTACAGGAAAAATATGCCTCCAACATATACTTACAAATTCAGCGATGCAGAATATGCTGTTGTACAGTGGGGTTCCACAGCAGGCGTTGTTGAAGAAGCCGTGGACATACTCAGGAATAAGGGCATAAGGGTTGGTGCCATTGAGGTTACGCATGTATTCCCTCTTAACCATGACATCGGAGACCTTGTGAGAGGAAAGAAGAAAATTATCGTCGTGGAGAATAACTATGGCGGTCAGTTTGACAGGCTCCTGAGATCTGAGCTGCTGGTCAGGACTGAGCCTGTGAGAAAATATGACGGGGAGAGCTTTTATCCCGGTCAGCTTGCGGAAGAAATTGAGGTTGTAATAAGAGGTGGTAAATGATGGAGTCACCGAAACAGATTGTTAAACAGACAGACTATCAGGGAGAAGTTAAGGCAGACTGGTGTCCAGGTTGTGGAAACTTTGCACAGCTTACTGCTGTGAAGATGGCACTGGCCGATCTTGGAATAGAGCCACACAATGTTGTTGTAGTATCCGGAATAGGGTGCTCCAGTAATTTTCCGGAATTCATTAGAGCATACGGTTTCCATGGCCTTCACGGTAGGTCCCTCCCAGTGGCATCTGCCATAAAATGGGTTAACCCCAAACTTACTGTTCTGGCATACGGTGGTGATGGTGATGGCTTCTTCGAAGGAACACAGCATTTTTACCACACCGCCAAGAGGAATGTTGACATAACCTATATGGTATCAGACAACCAGATCTTCGGCCTCACAACGGGACAGGCGTCACCAACATCGGAGCTTGGCATGGTCACAAAGACAACTCCGGAAGGTAATATAGAGCCTCCGGTTAATCCTCTCCTTCTGGCACTAAGTGCTGGGGCTACATTTGTGGCAAGAGCTTTTTCTGGAGACCCTAAACATATCGCCGACATTACAAAAAAGGCAATTGAGCACAGAGGATTCTCATTCATTGACGTTTTCAGCCCATGTGTAACGTTTAACAAACTCAACACTTATGACTACTTCAGAAAGAGAGTCTACAAATACGAACCTGAGGACCCGGAAGATTTTGCTGTTGCATACAAGAGGGCATCAGAATGGGGAGATAGGATACCCATCGGCATTTTCTACCAGAAGAGCGAGCCAACATATGCAGATCGGGATCCCGTGCTTTCAAAGGTGAATTTGAGAGAATCCCCATATTATAAACTGAAGGAGCAGGATCTCGAGGAGTTCCTCTGAATCAGACTGAAATGCTTATATATTTAATATAAAATTATTTATCTCCATTCGTTATAATTGCATATTCAGAGTGCAATTCATAAGTCAGAATGATAAGAAAGTTTTAGTATTAATATCAATTCATGCGTTTCAGTGAGAATAAGATATTATGTCATCAAGAGACTAATCCTTCTTTTCCCTTATATAATAGGGCTTACAATTATTGTGTTTCTCCTCAAGTACGCCATGGAAGTAAAGGGTATGATACCACCATTCAAATTGAATCCTCTCTATGAGTACGGAATATTTCTCCGTGATCTCTTTGTTGGAGCATGGGGGTATCTGCCTTCAAATTTTCCATATTTTGGAGGATATCCGGTAATTAAGGCTCTTGGAATGGCCTTTCCCATATCATTTGAACTGATACTTTTTGCATCGATCATTGCTTTTGCCGTTGCAATCCCCCTTGGCATAAGGATGGGACAGAAGCAGAACTTTGTGGCTTCCACGTTGGGAAGAACATTTGCGTTCGTTGGTTATTCCATACCGGTCTATTTCCTTGCCCTTCTTTTCATAATACTGTTCTCCACAGGTGGATCAGTATTCACTGTGAAGGGTGGCCTTCCCATGTCAGGAATAGCTGCTCTGCCTTACCCTACGCCGTCTTACGTTTCAATTATAGGCACATCACCCTATCTCACCATTGTTACCGGTCCAACGGGATTGCCACTTATTGATGCAATTATTCATGGAAACTGGTTCCTTGCATATAATGTGTTTCTGCATCTTATTCTGCCCGTTCTCGCACTGGCATATGGAATAGCTGGTGGTTTCATGATATATCTTAGGTCGGCAACGTCAGAAAACTCATCCATGAGCTACATGACTTATGCCCGTTCACAGGGTATCCCGTCTAAAGTCCTTCAGCAACACCATCTCGCAAGAAATTCACTTGCGGAATCGCTCGTATTTCTCGGCCCTCTCTTTGCACTTATGCTTGGCGGAGTTCTCATTGTAGAGTACATATTCTCGTTACCCGGTATTGGTCTCATAGCAGTGGATTCTATTGTCTACAAGGCACCATATGGACTTCTTGGTTCAATATTCTTTTTTGGCATAATACTGATCCTTGCCAATTTCATCATTGACATTGTTAACGTCTGGTTGGACCCGAGGTTGAGGTGAAAGACATGCTGGACAATTCTCTCAGGGTTTCAAGGAAAATAATGCGTGCAAGAAGGAATCCAAGGTTCTACAGATTTTATCATGTATTCAAGGCACTTGCCAGGAACAGAATGGCACTTGCCGGTCTGGTTATGACTGCATTCTTCTTCCTATTCACGATTCTGGATTATGCCTATCCTGCGTATCTAGGAGTAACTCCTGCCAACTATTCCCTTAGGAATGCGATATCTTCCTTTGGGGGAACTTACACATCCGGCTTCTATTCCTATCCAGGATATCCCACACTCGCAAATGGATGGTATGGCTGGTTCGGATATACGAATTATAACCTTCCAATTTTCCCGGTGATGCTGGCGGCACTGAAGTGGGATGTGTCCTATACACTGTTCATCGTTCTCATCAGCGCGCTGATTGGAACGATTGTTGGCCTTATTTCAGGATTTTACGGCAAATATACAGACGAGAGCCTCATGAGACTGTCAGACATTTTCATGACAGTACCTTTCCTGGTATTTGCCATAGGTATAGCCTATGTCCTTGGTGGAGGTCTCCTCTATCTCATGACGGCATTTGTCATAGTCTGGTGGCCTGTTTATGCGAAGGTCGTGAGAAAACAGTCAAGGGACATTAGATCAAAGAAGTTTTTAAGCTCAGCAGCAGCATCAGGATCACCAAGGATAAAGACGGTGTTTTCCCACATTCTTCCCAATGTGCTGCCACCTGTAATCGTTCAGATATTCCTCGATCTTGGAATAGTAATACAGATTTTTGCTGCTGTGCAGTTCCTCGGCCTTGGTATAGTGAGTAAGAACCTCCCGGACATTGGAAATATGATATCATGGGGTTTTCATCCCCAGTACTTTTCACACGGCATCTGGTGGCCTGTTGTTGTTCCGGGAATTTTCATCGTACTGTTCTCAGTCTCAGTATATCTGCTGGGTGATGGCCTCCGGGAGGTCCTCAAATCCGGATCGGAGGTGACGTATTGACCGAGACCGTTGATGAGAAGGTCGACCTTGAGTTCAATGCCATGGTACAGGGGCTCAAGATCATTGTGAAAACACCCAGGGGCATCATGAAGGTTGTTGATAACATGTCATTCTCCATCAGGAAGGGTGAGGTCATGGGCCTCCTCGGGGAAAGTGGATGCGGCAAGAGCCTGGTTGTTGCGGCCATAACAGATACCGTTCAGGATCCGGCCATACTTCTTTCAGGGGAAGTGAGACTTGACGGCTACAACATTTACGGTGACATTGATCTAACACAGACCGTGGAAATTAAAAGTGAAACGCATGTGAAAATAAGGAAGAAAAGATGGGCAATGAGGAGGCATGAAAATGCCATGTCCTATGTTAGGGGAAGAATACTGAGTGTGGTGTTCCAGGAACCGCACCGTTCAATGGACCCTGTTCTCAACATAGGGGATCAGCTCATATGGCCCGTGCTTGAGCATAAGGGCTCTGAAATAGCAGAAACCATAATCAGGAGAGAGAAATTCAGCCAGGAGGATTCAAAAATTTTTTCCATGGAGGTTTACCAGCAGCCGGATCCTGAAGTGAGGAGTCATACCATTGAAACTCTGATATCAAAATATGGCTTTTATTCCATCAGAGAGGAGATACTTGATGCGCTAGGAACCTCAAGGGATCCGGACGAATTTTCTTCCAGCCTGTTTAATATTGCCGGAAAGCTCAAACTCGGAACAGAGCTGAAGAAATACGAGAAGATCCGGGATTATGAAACACTGAGGAAGAGGATAGCTGCTCTGGTTCTTTCACTAATTTCAATTGAAAGTTCAGATGACGAGGAAAGAATTGCATCAGTGCTCACAGAACTGGACGAAGCCTACTCGGAGATGAGATCAAAATTCCTTTTCATGAATCTCAGGCGAAGACTCTTTCCAAAAATAAATGACAGGAACATCAGGAAGATAGCCAGGGAAATGGTCATAGAGAATCTGAAGTCTGCCAATATACACAGCCCTGAAGAATTCCTGAGGCAGTTTCCTCACGAGGTTGATCCAGGTGCACTTCAGAGGGCAATTATCTCGGTCTCCACCATAACATCTCCGGAGCTTATGGTAGCCGATGAACCCACAGCAATGATGGATGTGGAAACACAGGCTCAGGTACTGAACTTTCTCGGTCAGGCCGTAAAGAAGAATAGGGGGCAATCCCTCATCATAACAACAAAGGACCCTCTTGTTGCCTCTGTCACATGCGACAGAATCGCAGTCCTCTATGCCGGTAATATGGTGGAAGAGGCTCCCGCAGACGAGATCATGAAGAATGCCAAGCATCCATACACCACCAGCTTTATCAATTCACTTCCAAGAATACAGGATGGTGAAACAGTCATGGAACCCATACCCGGTGTTTCCCCGGATCTCGTTGATCCACCTCCGGGATGCAGATTTCATCCAAGGTGCAAGTTCAAGATGGAGGTTTGCATGGTGAAAAAGCCGAAGCTTACTGAAATTGTGGCAGGACACAGGGTTGCCTGCTTTCTTTTCTCGGAAAAATGGGAGGAAGAATAGATGATCAACAGCCCTTCCACACCTCTTCTCCATGTAACACATCTGAGGACATACCTGAAAAAATCAAGCATATTCAACGAGCTCAGGAAAGAGGTCAAAATAGTTGATGACGTTTCTTTCACCATGTATGGGGGAGAAACCATAGGAATAATGGGTGAGACAGGCTCGGGGAAATCAACACTTCTTGAAACAATCCTTGGTCTGCGCGAAGCCACATCCGGTTATGTATACTTCGATCTCCCGGATGGAATATTCAACAGGATCCTCTATCTGGAAAAAAAATTTGACGGAATGGATGGAATATCCCAAAAAAGTCTCAGTGAGAGCGATCTGGACGAATATAACGAGCTTAGGTCACTGAGAAGGGAGTATTCTGTCACTAAGAGATCGAGGAAGACCATGAGGAAGCTCAGGAACCATATGCAACCCGTATTCCAGAACTCATCGTCCTCACTTGATCCCCGGAAGATCGTCAGGGATATAATAGCTGAACCACTCTGGAATCTGACCGACCTCAACAGATTCGAGATTTTTCAGAGGGTAGAAGACGTGATACTGGAGGTTGGCCTCAGTAATGAACATCTCTACCGTTATCCCCACGAGCTCAATGAGGGGCAGCTCCAGCAGGTTTGTATTGCAAGGGCCATAGTTCTTCAGCCAAAGCTGCTTGTGTTGGATGAGCCAACATCGTCAATGGATATGTCTGTAAAGGCAAAGATCATAAACATATTGCGGGAACTTCAGCTCAAGATGAATCTTGCATATATAGTGGTAAGCAACCATCCCGATGTCATAGGCTCGATGTGCGATCGTGTTGCCATAATGTATCTGGGCAAGATCGTTGAACTCTCATCCCGTAACGAGATCTTTCGTAACATGTTACATCCATATTCCAAGGCACTTTTCTCTGCCATTCCAGAACCATGGGAAAATGCCCGATCTTCCATACCAATTTTAAAAGGAGAAATCCCCAGCATGTCAGACCCACCGGGAGGGTGCTCGTTCCATCCGAGATGCCCCTCTGCCATGAAGATTTGCGGCTGGGGCCCTTCCGAGCTTGTTCCTGTAGTGAGGGTTATGCTCGATCCCTACAGAAACCGGGAAGTCAAAGATATGAAGCAGCAGGTTGCCAGTGTAACTGCTGATAAAGAAACGAATTCCGTGGTGCTTTATTTTGGTAAGGATGTAACAGTGCTTCCAGACACCGTTGAGGAAATTTCCAGTCTTGTAGAAAAGGAATCGCTGTTGGAGTCGGGCATAATCTTCAAAGCTGTTGAATCCGTTGAAAGGAGCGGGGATGGCAACAGGGTCATCCTGAAGCTCCTGGAGCCAGTGGTTCCGGTTCTGGAAGAGATCATACAGAACCATCACGTCTCCTGCTTCCTGTATAGCGAGAAGGACCAGGAAAGGAAGGAGGATGAAGAGGCGGGCATAATCTGATCGCTATCACCATGATCATCTCGTTTTATAACAGACAAAAAACAAGCTTAAATATCCTTTTGTAGTATGGGGTCTCTGCTTTAAAGTGATATCATGGAGGAATACGAATTTCTAATACCGGAGGAGGAGTACCAGAAATCCGGTGTGCACATAGGGACCCAGATTAAATCAAGGGATATGCTGAGGTATATATTCAAGATTAGAAACGATGGCCTTTATCTTCTTGACATAAAGAAGACAAATGCTGCGCTGGTGATCGCGGGAAAAGCACTCTCAAGATTCCATCCGGAGGATATCCTCGTGGTCGCACAGAGACAGTATGCATTCAGGCCTGTCAACAAATTCTCAGAGATCGTGGGCTGCAAGGCCATAGCAGGAAGATTCATTCCTGGCACACTTACAAACCCGCAGCTCTCCAACTACACAGAACCACGGGCCGTCCTTGTCACAGATCCTCTGGCAGATACACAGGTTGTAAGGGAAGCCGTGAGGGTAGGAATTCCAATTTTCGCACTCTGCGATGCCAATAACAAAACAGATTTCGTTGATCTTGTTATACCAACAAACAACAAGGGAAGAAGATCTCTTGCAGTTATTTACTGGTTGCTTGCCAGGGAGATACTGAAGAATAGGGGGAGCATCTCTTCATACTCTGAATTCACGCCGACAGTGGAGGATTTTGAGGCTCAGATCTGATCATCAATAATTTCGGCAAAATCCTTTATCCACCTTATCTTGATATAGTGTATTTTCCCATATTTCATGAGGCAGAAAACGCAGGTCTTCCTGACACCATTTGAGACCCTTACCAGCCTGCTGATCTCGGACCAGCTCTCATTTTCATGGAGCGAGGATATCAGATATTCGGCATGCGTGCTTTCTGGTCCTGTATAGCCCCTGAAATCAGCCCCGTACTTGAAACCTGACTTTGGGAGTATTCCCCTCCCCTTAAGATCACCGTAGAGATGTATTCTCTGCATTGATCTCTCGCTTTCTCCAGCCATTCCGTTCTCCTCGTCCGGCAGAAATCTGATTGCGCCTTTTGAGTATCCCTGGTCCTGGAGCGAGCCCCCATGTCCATACTGCATTCTTTCTGAACTATCCATATATTTGCCAAAGATAAACTTCCCTTCTGGATTAAAACTTGAAACCTCAAAAAGCGTCATGTCGCCGTCCATGTCTATGACGGCATGTAGGGAGTTACCTGGTTCAATAATAAAATCTGTGTGAAGTTCACCCATATCTCCTGTGATGTATATGGTAACAGGTTTCGATCTCGCGTTTCTCCTTACAATCATTGTCGTTCCCTGAACTGACGCGATCATGCCATGGGATTTTGCGTAAAAATAGGCGGCAAAAGTCTGGAAGAAGTATGGTATACCGGAGAGAATGGTTGATATAAGTTTGAATTCGCCCTCATCCAGGAGAATCTTTTCCTTTGACGCTAGGAATGCCAGTTCATGTGCCGATACGTGGAGATCGCCACCAAGCATTTTTCCTACATGATAACGGTTCATAAGGTATGATATGCTCTTCCTTGCGGGTCTGAATCTCATGGAGTCAAAAACAATATCTCCGGTCATTCTATTTTCTCTGCCTGGCATGAAGACTGTTGCTCATGATTTGAAGAAGATCCTGAACCCCCTCTGAAGTTTTTGCACTCACCTTGATGAATTCCATGCTATACTTTTTGCAGAGGGGTTGAATCTCTTCATCCCACAACTGTGCCTCATATTTTCTGTCAAGCTTTGTACCCACAAGTATTCTCGCGCTCTTTTTGTTGAAAGTATCGAGATACTTCATTATCTCCTCAGTGCCTGGGAGCATGGAGGAGTCCGTCAGATCTATTGTTACAATAACAGCAGCAGAACCCGAAAGCAGTTTTTCTGCTTCAGGCTTCCAGTCGAGCTCCTGGATGAGAAGATCAGCCTTGGACTTCTGGCCGTTGTACTTCAATTCCAGGCTCTTCTTGATAATGCTGCTGAACTGCGGAGCAGCATCAGCATTTCCGTAAACTATCCTGGAAATAAGCGCAGTTTTACCTGATTTTTCGAGTCCTATCACACTTACCTTCCAGGTACTTTTAGTAGTTTCCACCGGGAAGCTCATCGGATGATTTATAAAATAATTTTTGTGTGTTAACCTTTAAAATTCAGGATCAGATAAAAAATACTAAGCTCATGAAATGAAAGGGTAAATTTCCCTTATTTCCTGTCCTTTATAATAGAAGCATGATTCATATGTTTTTATGATGCCTCTGCTTTCTATGAATGGCCCGGTTTCGCCTGCACAGTATGGTGTGCAGGTAAAAGGATATGGAATTCATCATTCTAATATAGGCCATAAACGATATGGTTTCCAAAAATGCAAGAGGACGCTCAAAAATTTCATGGTAGGTTTCATTCTTTATGCTGGTCGGTGAATAAAAATTGAATGAAAATGCAACAAAGTGTCCACTGTGCGGTTCAGATAAAACTACAATGATAGCTGAACGTTTCCAGTCAGCAGTGGAAGACTTCTACTACAGTATTTATAGGTGCGGTTTCTGCGAAACACAATTTGCGGCTGGAAATGAGACATCTAAGGAAATATATGAAGCACTCTACAGTTCCAAAACCTACGGTGAATATAGCAGGTACGCATCGGAAATCAAATCTTCTCCTGATCCGCTGAAATATTTATCAGAACAGGAAATAACCTATGTCAGAATATACAATTACATAAACAGAAACATGCAGAGGCTCCTCTCTTCCAAAATTCTTGAAGTTGGATCGGGTTTGGGTTACCTTACATACGCTCTGAACGTTGCAGGTTTAAACGCAACAGGAATAGACATATCTGAGGAAGCTGTAAAAAAGGCAAAACAGGAATTCGGAGAGCATTATATTTACAGTAACATTGAAAATTTGTCTACAAACCAAACCTTCGATGTTATAATAGCGGCAGAATTGATAGAACATGTCATGGAACCGCTGAAATTCATCGAGGCTGCATTGAAAATTCTTAGCGATGATGGGGAGTTGCTGATTACGACGCCAAACTATTCTATCAAGAGCCAGATTTGGCGGACTGAGCTGCCACCAGTACATATGTTCTGGTTCAGCAGAAGGAGTTTTGAGGTTCTGGCAAAAATCATGAATGTGAATTGCAGTTTCATAATGCCTGAAAAGGGATCGAAAATTGAAAACTATCTCGTCACCATTATGTCAGTACTATTCTGGAATGGGCGGAAATCGAAGCCCTACCTTTCTGCTGATTTGAAAATTAAGGCTATTCTGAAGAAAAGCCCTAAATCCGCCACATTAAAAAATCTGGTCAGAATGTTAAATTTCCGTCCTGTAAGGGATATTGTGAACAGGTTCTTTTATCCATTTGCTGTTAACATAGACAGCCCGCTTTGTGTGGTTCTTAAAAAGTCCAAGAAATCCCAATGTAATAAAATCTAAGTCTGAAAGAGATCCAATTGAAAAATATTCAAATAAAATTTATAGTCCAAGGGGATATCTAAACGGTGATGTTATGCGTTTTGATTTTTCGAACTCACTATCAAACATGAGACCATCTGAGATAAGAGAACTATTAAGATATGCCACAGCCACTGATCTGATATCATTCGGCGGCGGTATGCCTAATCCTGAATCTTTTCCAGTTGGTGATCTCAAAGAAATAATCGATGACCTAATTTTGACCTCCTCCAAGGACATATTTCAGTACGGAAACACGGGGGGTCTGGACTCCCTGAGAGATGAGATATCTCTCATGCTGAAGGAAATGGATAATATTTCTGCATCGCACAGTGAGATCAATGTCACTTCCGGATCGCAGCAAGCCCTTTATGAGATTGCTAAAATACTTGCAAGTCCCGGTGATGCGGTCATAACAGAGCTTCCGACCTATGTGGGTGCCATAAGTGCGTTCTCTGCAAATAAACTTGACATGCATGGCATTCCCATGGATGAAGAGGGAATCATGACGGACAAGGTTCAATCGGAGATCGAGTTACTCTCCGGAGATAACAGGAAGCCGAAATTCATTTACGTTATACCCGACTTTCAGAATCCAACTGGTATAACTCTCTCACAAGAGAGAAGGAAGCATTTGCTTGATATCTCCGAAGATTATTCCATACCGATAGTTGAAGATGATCCATACAGCAACCTGAGGTATTACGGTGAGCCGATTCCAAGAATAAAGAGCCTTGACCGTGGAGGTAATGTGATATACACATCCACATTCTCAAAGGTCATGTGTCCGGGTCTTCGCATCGGATACGTTGTAGGACAGGAGGATTTCATAAGCAGGGTCAATTTGTTGAAGCAGGCGCTTGATCTTTCCACGAACACTCTCTCTGAGTACATTGCGAGAGAATACATCAAAAGAGGCATCATGAAAAAGCAGATTCCCAAGACAGTAGCACTTTATCGCAGGAAGAGGGACCTGATGCTTGAAACCATGAAGAAGGAATTCCCTGAGGGCACAGACTGGACCAAACCTGATGGAGGGATGTTCATATGGGCCTCTGTGGATAGTCACATAGATACAACGGAAATGCGTACGAGGGCCATGAAGAACGGTGTCCTCTATGTCAGCGGTGCGTCATTTTATCCACATGCTGAAAAGAAGAATGAGATGAGGATAAATTTCTCATATTCCAGTGATGAGGATATAGTTAATGGCATCAGGAGGCTCTCAAAGACCATAGGAGAAGAGCTAAGCAGTATAAGCAAAACCGCATGAAATAGAATTATGACCGAGTGCAAGGTAGCCCTTGGTGGAACATTCTCAGTGTTACACAGAGGGCACAAATCTCTTATTGACAAAGCATGCAGTATTGGTGACTCCCTGGTGATCGGTCTCACGACGGACAGATTCGTGAAATCTAGAAAGACTTATGGAGTTCCTGATTATGATACTAGAAAGAGGAATCTTGAAAACTATCTTAAGGAACTGAACTGCAGCTACGAGATATCGCCCCTGGACAGCAGCTTGGGTTCATCTGTGAGCAGGGAGGATATCTGTGCAATTGTTGTTTCCCAGGAAACACTTTCAAATGCCCGCCTTATAAATGATCAGAGGATTAGAAACGGATTGAAAGAATTGTCAGTAATAGCCGTGCCAACCGTCCTTTCTGATGACCTTTTTCCATTGAGCTCATTCAGGACAATTAATGGTTATATTGACGCAAACGGAAAATCCATATCACCAGTGGGAATAGTCATATCCACAAGGAATAAGCTCAAGGTCAAGGCGGCAGAAAGAGCCCTTAGGGAAATTTTTCCAAAATTCACAGTTAGAATGAACACGTCATATGAAACAGCAGATCAGCCATTTGGTGACGATACTGCCGGTATGGCTATTATCAGGGCCAAGTCTGCTAAGGAATTTCAGTACAGTATTGCTGTTGAATCCGGTATCTTTCATGACAGGAACACACTCACCTACTATGACGTTCATGTTTGTGCAGTGCTCGATTGTTATGGAAATATAACACTTGGTTACAGTTCAGGCTTCCAGATTCCTCCTGACCTTGTGGATAAGGTGAAGACAGGGATGGATGAATCCAATGCATTTTTCAACCTGTATGGAAAGAAAGACATAGGGTCGGCAGGAGGTGTTGTGCACCACTTTTCCAATGGAAGGCTGGACCGTGAATCCCTCATCATGGAATGCATAAGGAATGCATTCATCCCGCGCTACAGACCCTATGAGTATGGACTTCATTTCAACGAGCTGATGCAGGAATGAATGCCTGCAAAATATTGGAATTTGCCTTTTCCACTTCATAATCCTTAAGTATTCTTCATTCATGTTTGATGGATTGAAATGGTCACGAAGGAAGAGATCCTGAATGAACTCAAGGCTGTATCCGATCCTGAAATTGGAATGGACATTGTCAATCTTGGGCTCGTTTACGATATACAGATAAATGGGGACCGTGTGTACATAAAAATGACCATGACCGCCCCCACCTGTCCTGTTACACCATGGATACTTGCTGAAGCTCAGAAGGTTGTTGAAAATATTGACGGCGTAGAGGCCGCAGATATAGAGCTCGTCTGGGATCCTCCATGGAACCCGAGCATGATGACAGATGAAGCCAGGGAACAGCTTAATATGTGATCTGCTGAAATTTAACAGAATGTTTCCTCACTTTCTTCGTCACTCCACTGTATTATTTTCATGGTGATTTAAGGGAATTCTCTCTCAACGGATAAAAGAATCTCTGAAAATCCAGTTAAATGGTCCTGACATTGGGAATTCTTTCAGCAGTTCATTTAGTTTTAACCGTTTCAGGAATTATCTCTCGCTTGAAACTGAGCTTGCAGGCTCGGCATCATATTCTCCTGCATTTACAAGGGTCTGCGGTCTGTTCTTGATATAATACCATGTGATCAGCATTCCTCCAGCTATTACCCACACCAGTGTGACTATCATTGAGGCAAAGTATGCATCATTCAGGGGCGTCGGATTTGAGAGCCAGGTCGCTATAATTCTCCTCATGGTGTAATAGACAACAATACCTCCTACAACGGAGGCAGCAGTGGGTGCCACACCATGTGTAAGGAATTTAAAATCACCTATTTTATTGGTAAAAAGGGTCAGAGATGTATTGGACAGTATGTGAACAAGAATGATGGATATTCCTGTTCCCGCTTCTAACACAAATGCGGCATCTTCCGGTCCATAAATGATCCCCATGATCACATCAAGGACGAATGACCCCAGTGCCCAGGCCATCAGTGCGTTTACCGGAGTCCGGTATTTTGGGTCAATCTTGCTGAGTTTCTTTGGAAATACCACACCATCTCTGGCTGCGGAGTACCACCATCTGCTTACAGCTGTTGATTTTGAGACACCGTTTGTGAGATAACTGTTTATGGTGAATACTATGAGCAGGATCAGACCGATTGGCCCAAGATATTTCTCAAAAACAAGAAGACCTGCATCATTTGTAGATGCAAAGGAGGAGATCCTGTCGATTCCCCAGCCTACTGTCAGTGCATAGGTTGCCGGTATCAGTGCTATGGCAGTGAGGAACATTGCAAATATGATTGACTTCCCAATGTTCTTCTTTGGCTCCTTGATTTCTTCCGATACTGTTGTTACCACGCCGGAACCTGTGAAATCCAGGATGGAGAACACTGCGCCGAACATTATGGATGAAAACGCAATGCCGCCTGGACCTGAAACATCAAAGGGTTCGAAGGAATTTCCCACCCCCACCTTTACAATTATAATGATTGCGCCAATGAGAAGAAATAGAACCTCGGCCATTCCCGTAATGGCATTGTACCCCAACGACGGTTTGATACCGAAATATGTTATTAGTATAATGTAAACGGTGAAAGCTGCGGCAAACGCAATCCATATGTATGGTATGCTCCTGATTAACGGTGACATGAGATAGATGAAACTTGACAGGCCGAGTATGCCGAAGGCGGCACCTGTTATATCATAATACATGAAGCTCAACGCAGTGACTGGCCCCATCCTTCCTTTGTTAGTTGCACCTGCGTTATAAGCATAATATGATCCGGCATTTGATTTGTACTTGCTAAACTGGTACGGTGTTATCATCCACAGTGCGTATATGAGCCATCCAAATATCACTGAAAGAACAGTCTTCGATCCTGCAATGGAAAAACTTGCCACAAGTAATATTGCTATATCAGCAGCAGGAGCAACCTGGCCCAGGGACTGAAAAATACCCTGAAACAGACCAACCGAGTTTTTCCTAAGTCTGTATCCCTTAGGTATCATCTTATTTCATTACCTCTTTTTATGTTGGGGGGTTCTGGAAGGAGAGAATACAATTTATCCGCTGCAGATCATCAACCTGCAGTTTCACAGGCACCTCTCAGTGTACCTTATAAGCACCATACTATAAAATATTAATGCCGATTGCTGCATTACCGTGATAACAACACACATGCAGAATGTGAAATAATAAATGATATTGCATTTGTTAAGATCCCTGATATTGCTCTGCGTGTTAAATGGTGCATTAAAATAAAATACTGTTAGGCGTCAATAAGCTTACCGTTTTGAAGGTAGAAAAAACTATAAATAAATTGCATGTGCGATCGTTCTCCGACTCTCCGGTGCTCTATTGATTCAACCATGTAATACATGAGGTCATAGCCCAAGAAAAGGCCTGGAGTTTTTAAATGAAACAGTAGTGATTTTTACATGTTAGCTTCAGGAGATAATGTTTGATCCTTACTCTCTTTTGCCTTAACGACCACATTTCTTGCCTCACCGATGAGCATTCCATCTGTGAAGGCCAGGAGCAAATCCACCATTATGTTATACAGGAAAACCGTGGGATACAGAACCTCAAGAACAAGCCTGACTCCGAATGATATCAGCCAGATTATCATAATAACCGGCGAACGCTTGAAATAAGTGGTGCCGTTTCTGTTGAAGAAAGTAACATTTCCTCCGAATCTGTCACCAAGAATAAACCCTAAAGGTATTGCTGCAAGGACAAACAGGATGGAATCAGAAACATAGAGCTCTGGAATAATGAGATATATGGTTAGAAAGGTATACAGCACCGGCCTTCTATAAAGATAGGACTTTCTGTATGGCATTCCATTTATACCTCTGGCAAAGACTCTGATCGCTATGAAAAGGAATATGACCCCTATTATGATGAATTCATAGTACTGTGATATCCCAGTGGGACCAGTCGAAGACACAGAGTAAATCAGCTGACCAGCCATATGCAATTCCTCCCATTATTGTGTGTATATTAAACCTATCCCGGTGGACTGACAAATCCAGTTACAGTTAATAGCAACGCCATGATTATTCCTTGTGAGAGTTCTCTTTGAGTTTTCAGGCCCAGTCCCTGAACATGTTCTGGGCATGAATTTCAAAAAAAGAATCATAAGGAGGAAAAGCAACGGTTTCGAGCTTGATGTTGTCACCGAAGACCCGGCAATAATTGATGCCGTATCAAGATCAGAAAATTGCCTTCTATATAGAATAGTGCAGGAAGTCCCTCCATTTGAGTCCCCCGATTTTGGTAAGATTACCGAGACGGTAAGGCTGGCACTGGATCTTTTCAGACAGGAAAGATACTGGGAAAGCCATGTTGTTCTGGAGACTGTATGGAGAAACTCTGAAGGTGACATGAAATCATTCCTAAGAGGACTGATTCTCGTAGCATCTTCACAGGTTCATTACCAAATGGGGCATATGGAAACAGCCTGGAGTATGTACGAAAAAGGAAAAGATATGGTCATGAAGAGCAGTTATTCCAAGTATTTTGGGATGGTGGTACCTGAATATTTCAGCTATCCCCTTCTTTTACATTCCGATTTACTTTAGATGATTGAAAGCTGGAAATATAAAAAAACGTTCCGTTACGCCTTTTCATTTCCACCGAATGAAACTTTTCCTGAAACGAGATGATCGGAAAAACCTGCATTTATGCATCCTCTCTCATAGTCCATGTCAAAAGTTAGCGGTGAACTCTGCAAGGATCAGATTCACACATATGCCAATCCGAGGAACCAATGTATCTTACGAGGAAACAAAGTCTGATAAATTCTGATTCATTAGAAGGGTATTACACAACAACCCTGTATGATGGGAAAACGTAATGGATGAAAGAAACCTGTTTGCCTGTGAAAGGAATAGAAAGTGATGATATATCTTCATATGAAACGAGGCATGAGAGAAAATAAAGACGGCAATGAATAACTGCTTTGCACAGAATATTCCATTAATGGTGCAATATTACAGCATTTGTTAAGAAAGAACGCATGTGCCCATTGAATTGTGCAAAACGTCTTAGGATGCATGCTGTCTGTAGACATCACACCTGTCAATTGAAATAATATATAATAACAAAACAGTGATTCCATACGGATGCACCATATATCACAGGTCCTCAATGATGATTCTGTTGGGGAACTGGTTTCAGTTAGAGGCTGGGTTTACAGGATCAGAACAAGCGGAAAAATATCGTTCATTGTTTTGAGGGACAGCACAGGACTAATTCAGTGTGTCGCATCCTCTGATTCCCTTTCAAGAGAGGAATTTGAAAAATTATCATCCCTAACCGTAGAAAGCAGCGTCATGCTAACTGGGAAAGTGAAGAAAGACAGCAGGGCCGTAACTGGATATGAACTGGAGATTTCCTCTTCATTGATATATCAGAGAAACCAGATGTTCCCCATAACAAAGGACAAAGGCGAGGAATTTCTCCTTGACAACAGGCACCTATGGCTCAGGAGCAGGGAATTTTCTTCTGTTCTGAGGATCAGAGCTACACTGTTCAAGTCGTTCAGAGATTATCTGGACGAGAATGAATATTATGAAGTTCAGGGTCCCATGATGGTTTCAACCGCAACGGAAGGAGGCTCCACTCTTTTCAAGGTACCATTTTTTGAAGATGTTGTAAGTCTGACTCAGAGCTCCCAGTTCTACCTTGAGACCATGATATTCAGCCTGGAGAAGGTATATACCATTGCACCAAGTTTCAGAGCCGAGAAGTCCAGAACAAGGCGGCATCTCACTGAGTACTGGCATGCCGAGGGCGAAGCGGCATGGTTCAGCAATGAGGATATGATGAAGGAAGAGGAGAAGATGATAGAATACATGGTAAAGCAGGTCCTGGAAAGGAACCATGACGATCTTATTACCCTAGGTAGGGATATCTCAAAGCTTGAGAGTGTGAAAGCTCCGTTCCCAAGATTCAAGTACAGCGAGATTATAAAGAAGAGCAGCGAGTTTGGTCTATCTCTAAAATACGGTGACGATTTCGGTGCAGACGAGGAGAGGGCCATTACAATGAACTTTGACCGGCCCATCTTCGTAACACACTATCCTCTGGAACTAAAGGCTTTTTATCATCGCCCTGACCCAGATTCTCCCGGTGAAGCACTGTGCCATGATCTTCTGGCTCCGGAAGGTATAGGAGAGATCATTGGAGGCGGGGAGAGGATATGGGAGCTTGATGTTCTGGAAGAGAGGATGAAGAATGCATCTCTAAATCCACAGGACTACTACTGGTACGTTGATCTACGGAAGTACGGTAGTGTACCGCATTCAGGATTCGGCCTGGGTCTGGACAGAATGGCCTGGTGGATAACCAAGAGAGATACCATACGTGATGCCATTCCTTTTCCGAGAACTGTTAGAAGAATAAGACCGTGAGATCATGAACAGTTTTCTTTCTGCTTTGGAAGACAGGGAACCTCAACATATACCGGTATGGTTTATGCGTCAGGCTGGAAGGTACCTTCCAGAATTCAGGGAGATCAGGAAGAAACATGACCTTATGGAGCTTTTTACTCAGCCGGATCTGGTCGAAAAAATTACTTACATTCCTGTGGAGAAGCTCGGAGTCGATGCCGCCATAATATTTTCCGACATTCTCCTCCCACTTCGATCCATGGGAGTTCATGTTTCATATTCTGGTGGTTCCGGACCTTCTGTTACCGGCTATGCTGATCCATTCTCCTTGAATGATTTCGAGATAGAAAACATTGGATTTCCTTTGCGAGAGTCCATATCACTTTTCAGGGAGAGGCATCCGGACATTCCATTGATTGGTTTCACCGGAGGACCTGTGACAATGGCCTCCTATGTGGTTGCTGGTGGTACCGACAGCAATCTTCAGGTCACTAAGCATTACATGAGAAGGAAAGGCAAGGAATTCGTTGAATTGTTGAAGAGGATGGTGGACCTTATCATAAAAATGCTAAAATTCCAGATCAGATCTGGATGCAAGATGGTACAGATTTTTGACAGCTGGGCCGGGAGTTTTTCTCCCAGACAGTTCACGACGTTCTACGCACCGTTTCTGAGGGAGATCAGGAATTCTGTTGATGGAAAGATCACTTATTTTTCCACCTGCACCGGAAATATTGTTGAGGATTTATCAACAATAGGGTTTGATTTTATTAACCCGGACTGGAGGATAAGCATGGAAAAGGTCGTGAATGCTGTTCCGGATCATACCGGTATACAGGGGAACCTGGACCCAGCAAGCGCCCTCTCCATGGATGACGATCTTATGAAAGAAGTTGAATCAGTTATTTCACCTGTGAGGAAAAGGAACAATTACATTTTCAACCTTGGCCATGGCGTCTTACCGGATACAGATGTGAACACGCTTAGAAAAATAGTGGAGGCAGTGCATGGCTTCAGAGAATAATATGGCAGTTCTGCTCATGTCTTATGGGAGTCCAACCCGAATGGAGGACGTCAGAGCATATCTTGAGGACATTTATGAGGGAGAGGATGTCCCGGAATATGCCATAAGGGAGAACATGGAAAAATATGCCATGGTCAACGGTGTTTCACCTTCCAATGCCATCATTGACACTCTAATACATAAACTGATTAGGAGCCTGGGAAGCGGATTCAGTGTTTACCTTGGGAACAAGCACTGGAAACCGAAGATTCAGGATGTTCTGAACAATATCAGAGATGAGGGGGATGAAAAGATCCTGGCGATACCATTATTTCCGTTTCCGTCAGTAAACGTTCGTGATTCATATTACATACCATTGAAGGAATCGCTCAGAGGAATGCAATGGGAGCCTTCGGTGCAGTTTGTAAATGGCTTCTGGGAGGAGAGGGGATTCCAGGAAACATGGAATGAGATACTAAAACCCTTTCAGGAACAGGATGCATACTTCCTATTTGATGCGCATTCGCTTCCAACATTCAGGCATCCGGAACCTGAGTATGATGCATCTTTCAGGAGCGCATCCGAAAACATTGCCGTATCTGCCGGATTGAAAAAGTGGACTGTCGGTTACCAGAGCAGGGGGAAATATGGTTCAAGCTGGCTTGAGCCTTCAATATATGATGTTGCGAAGAGCATCGTGAAGGATGGTGGATCTGATTCAATCGTAACCATACCGGTGGGATTCTGCTATGAACATCTTGAGGTACTTTATGACCTGGACCATGAGTTTGGTGAGACCCTGAAGACGATGGGTGCAAAATACATGAGAACACCTCTCCCCAATTATATGGATCCCTGGGTGGAGATGTTTTCGGAAATCATAAGGAGGAGATCAATTGACTTTTAGAAGCGTTAATGCTTTCTCCTATAACGCAAATGATTTTTTAAGGGAAGTGGCAAAGAAGAACTCCGAGACAGACATTACGCTTTACTCTAGAAAGAACGGGGATGTGGTATCAACATATCTTGAACCGACAAGATTCCCGGAGAAGATATCGTCGCTTACGGATGCCTTGTTTCCAGCCGATGCTGCCATCGTTGGCGTCACTGAAATAAACAGGTCTCTGGGCGAGGTGCTCCTGGCACTATCTCTCATGCATCATGGACCGGTTGAATTCATGGTGAAAGAAAGCGTTGATCATGATCTGCTTAGAAAACTCATCGTTCAGGCAGGTATATCATCCTATTCATTTTTTGCAGGTGCATATCTTGATCTTGCGGATAAGATCGAAGGAATGAAAATAGAAAGGAGAGGATCCGGGACTTCAGTGATTGTGGATCAGTACTTCAAGGTGAAGGGTGTTGGAACGGTTGTTCTTGGATTTGTTCTGTCCGGAGTTGTGAAAAAGCATCAGCACCTTCAGGCTTCATACGCAAAGAAGGATGTTGAGGTCAGATCCATTCAGATGCAGGACGTTGACGTTGAAAGCGCAGATGCCGGTTCCAGAGTGGGTCTGGCACTTAAGGGAATTGATATCGATGAGATTGAGAGGGGGATGGTGCTTTCTGATTATCCAACTGAATGCATTCAGAACGCAAACGGTTCCATGAATTATCACAGTTCCATCAAGAGGGAGATGCCAGAATCGTACGAGGTATTTGTATCCGACCTAATGAGGTATCAGAGGGGTGTACTTTCGGGGAGCAGGTTGGAACTCGATAAGTGTATTATCAACATGAAGAGCGAATTCCTAATAGTCAATCCCAACATGTCACCCAGGGTGCTTGGCCTCTTTAAGCTCCCTCATTCTTCTTAATTTCGAATTCATATACGGGGCTGTTCCTATATCTCTCCTTATGTAAAAATTGCCATCTATGTATTCGGTAACAAGATCCGATTCAACTGAAGCTTCAATGATACTGTCTGATATCCCAACTGCTGCAAGAGATCTTGACGTGGTCATGTTCACATTCCACAGCGTACCTGAAACAGCTGCATAGTAAAGTCTCCTGCTGCTGTTTTCAACCCCTTTTTTTATCTTGAGGGGCCCTGGCCTGGGGTCTGAGCCATAACCAACGGGAACAATATATTTGAGCACAGTGGCCTTGCTTATGAATGTGGGCTGGTTTCCAACATGACCGTCTGCAATCCCCAGGAATGTTTCTGTCAGGCTGGAGTCCATTACAGACAGAACGTTGATGCCCTCAGGATCAGCAAATCTTGCGTTTATTTCAACTATCTTAGGTCCTTCGGCAGTTTCCATGAACTGTGCATACATTATTCCATGATACTCGTTTCCCTCCTTCTTCATGGCATCGGAAACCCTTTTAACCGTAGAAATAGAAATTTCATAGCTCGACCGATCAACGAAGGGAAGAAGACCGTCCGAATCGGTTATGGATCCCATCCCGCCTGTATTCGGCCCCTTATCGCCTTCCAGTGCCCGTTTGTAGTCCTGAGCAAGCGGCATGGGATAAACATTATTGCCGTCACAGAAACACTGCAGGGAGAATTCCTCACCAACAAGTTTTTCCTCCAGTAGAACCGTACCGTCCCTCTTAAGAATTTTTTCTGCCTCTCTGATCCCCTCCTCAACCGTAGAAAAGTGATCGCCCATCACTTTCACCCCTTTTCCGCCGGTGAGACCGACGGGTTTTACAACAAACTCTCTTCCGAGATCAGATATCCATGACCTCATCTCATTGGTATCAGTAAATGCCTTAAATGATACATCACCACCAATGCCGTAAAAAGAAAGTAGGTCCCTCATGAACGACTTTGATGTCTCTATCCTTGCGGCATTTCTGTTGGGGGATGCAACTCTTATGCCTTCTCTCAGGAGGTTGTCTACCAGAGGTGTTTCAAGAACAGGGTCCGGGCCAACAAAGACAAGATCCACATTCTCGCCCTTTGCCACCTTTATTATTTCCCCATGATCGAGCTCATCCCCGGTGAAATATTTATCAGAATCCCTGATTATTCCAGGATTCTGGTTCTTCATGAATGAGATGACGCGGGTGCCCTCTTCATGCAGTTTCCTGCAAACTGCATGTTCCCTTCCCCCTCCACCAACAACAAGTATCTTCATTCATTACCCTCCTGGCCGTTCATGTCTTTTTCAGCCTCCTGTATATCATCGCTTGATACGTGAAAATGCGAATAGAATTTTCTCGTTACCCTGAATAATTCGGTATTTCTGTACTTCCTTGATCTGATGAAACCCGCCCTTTTGAGCTTTTCAACAATCTGATCGTAATCCTGGCCGAAATTCTCTCGGAGAACACCTCGGATCACATCACTGTTTGATGCGATGAGCCCCAGCATCCTTGTCTCTTCCTGAGAAAATTCAGGCTCCGCAACACCCATCACTATGTCATGGTATTCGTCCTTCAGCTGAATCTTGTACCTTACGCCGGTTCTAGAAATTCTGAGGGACGTTTCCCTTTTTGAATATTCCCTGATGAGTGATTTGAGGGCCTTGCTGACTTCTTCCTTTGTAGCCCCAGTGATCATGGAAATATCGGATACAGAGATCGGCTCCTTGCTGGCGTACAGCAGGGCTTCCACAGAGCTCTTCAGATCCATTGTC
>JAMCUH010000007.1:64015-64822 GCA_023379435.1 Thermoplasmatota archaeon
TTCCATCGTTGGAAACATTGCTTTGATACCTCCTGAATAAAGTCGTGCCTATTCACAAAACACATAATCCAATGACAGGATTGCTTGGCAAATATGCATAAGAAGATGGAGAAATCCCCTGGCAAATTCATTCAAGGGATTTGTTCCCTCTTTGGGGTGGCTCCTTTGTAAATTCCCTTAATATTGAGAAAGATTTAAATTCAAATTTACGAATAACTCTTAATGAGAAAGACCTTGATAGCAGCCATAACAATCATGGCTGTAATTGCTTTTTCCGTTTCAGGAATAACCCATGCGGGCCAGACCTCTGTTTTGCTCCAAAAACCAGGTTCCGGTGGTTCAGATACCATAACCATATACTCCAACAATGTGAATTTCACAAATGCAACAATCAGGCTTCCGGGACTACTGGATCCTGTAACCATAACGATCGATCAGTCTGTCCTGTAACCATAACGATCGATCAGTCTGGAACGGCTCACATAAGGGCCCTGAACAATCATGACCTGTTTTTTGCACAGGGCTATTATACCGCCAGGGAGAGATTATTTCAAATGGAGCTTGAAGCTTTAAGTGTTTCTGGAAATTTCAGCAGGTATATCGGCCCTGCAGGATTATCTTCGGACATATCTGCTCGATTGCAACAAATTCCACAGAGGGCATATTCCCTGGATCAGCTGTACAAAAGGGAATATCCACAATACTATGCATATCTGAAAGATTACGCAAATGGAGTCAACGCATATATAAATCAAACGATAAATTCACCACCATTGTGCTTTGAGATTTATGGCTTCTCTCCTGTAT
>JAMCUH010000008.1 GCA_023379435.1 Thermoplasmatota archaeon
CTAATTGGGTAGAAGCAAAATAATAAATCATATTCTTAAATCCCGATGGGAGCTCCGGTGGTGTAGCACGGTCAAGCATTAGGGACTCTCAATCCCCCGACTCGGGTCCAAATCCCGACCGGAGCATAGTAGATTTCACTCCAGATAATTTCTTAAGAAAGTCATTTCTTTAAATACAAATTTGAGACTTTGATAATATAAAAATAAGAAGATTCAAGAAATAAAAATCCTATATCTCCTCTATCGATAAAACGGACTCGTAAGGGATGTAGATCATTCTCCCATTCACTTCTATAAGGATTCCGTTCTTCTGCTCTTCTTTCAATACTCCGATATAGAATGATCCTTCGTTAGTAAGAAGGATCTTAACAGATTTGCCTATCCAACCGTCGAGATCCTTAATGTTCTTCTTATGGAATTTCATAACACATGCTCCGTGCCAGGAAGAAAACCGTGAACGTAGTTGTGAGTCTGACTCAATCTGAACATGACAAGAACGAGGATAACGTCCATAGCCAGATTTAAAGGCGCATCATAAAGCTGCAACGTATAAGGTCTCCCGATTGATAAGAGTAAATCGGATTCGTCGGCAATATATCCCAATGCCATTCCTACGATAAAAAGAAGCACTGATTCAGGAACCTTACTCTTTATCTTCAGGATTCCTCCGAGAATCAACAACGCAACGCCGTAATAGAAATGGTGCAGAACGTGATTAAATATAGAGAAATCTAACCCTCCTCCCAGACCAACATAAAGCCGTGCAGAAGTGATCGCACTCAGGGACCCAATGAGAGCAAAACCATAACGATTCATGCTTCAATCTGAATGTTGAAATTTCTGTTATCGATTGCTTCCCGAGCCATCTGAAAGTAGTCCGGATGAACCCAGAAAAAGTGATTCGTGGATTTTATGTCTTTCTGACAGATCAAACAGGTATAGCCAATTCTACGATCTCCGGAAAGGACACCGAGCCTCCTAAGCATTGAACGGATTGCAACATAAGAGTAATGGCTCATGGTTTCACCTTACGAGCATTCACGTTATTGACCTGTTGAACGAGATTTTCAAGCAGATCCTTCGGGATGTCAAGGATTCTCTGAATGTTTGGAATGCTGTGCAAATTATAGTACCATCCGGATTCAGGCGAAAAATCACCCGCATTCTCAAGCTGTTCTTTTGCAGTTTCGATTGCTTTTAAGGCCTTACCCAGAGTTTTACGTGGATCATGTTCACTGAAAGCCAGCATAGCAGTCTCCCCTTCAGCCATCTCCTTTTCCATCTTCTCTTTGAGTTCCTGGCGCTTCTTATCGAGCATTTCCTCTGAAATTAGATCACTATTCTCAATGAAATCCATATCTGCCTTTGCGGTTTTTTGAAGCAGTCTTAAGAGGTTGATCTGATTAATGTCTAATCTGAGTGAGTTGAAACTCTCTGATATGGGCTGTTTCTTCTGTTGTTCAAACGCGGCTTCGATGAACCTGTTGACGGATTCATAAAACTCCTTTATCCGTTTTCTTCCTTCCTCTGTGGAAAGATTTGCCTTGATTCTCTGAAGGTCCTCAAGATTTTTCGTTACCTCAGGAATTTTGGACTCCAATATCTCAAGTTCTTTATTTTTCTCCGATGCCTCTTTTTTAAGATCGTTTAACTGATTCCTCAAGTTTGACCTTTCCCTCTGCATGCTCTCAAGGTCTTCTTTTGCGTCGTAGAATTCGACGAGGTCCTTTAATTTCTCCGCAACCGATTCCAGGTAAAGTGGATTCTCAGGATCACATATCTCTTTCAAGATAGGCCGTAAATTTGGATATTTCTTGAAGACAAAGCGAACCCCAGAAGGATTTTCCTTAAGGTATCCATACGCTTTTTTCGTATCTACATTAGGTTCTAACAGGAAAGAATTATCCAGCCAATCGAGTTTTGCCCTTAATTCCTCAAGCTCCTGCTTCATTCGATTGTATGTCGCATTCGTATCGCTTACCATAATAGAAGATAACTCAGTAATGTATATATAGATTAATAGGGAATTACATAACATTAATAGAGATTTAATAGTAATATATATTCCAGCAGAATCTACATATTTCTATATCCGCTTGCAATGGAATATAGGAATTTTGAATTTTTCTTCATTTTGACAGTTTCCCCTCTATATACCTAATAAAGGGAAGCCGCCCATGAGAAGGGGCGGATGTGTGCGCGTGAATGATTTATCCTTCTTCATATACCGGATAAGAGGCCGTAAGCATGCGCTCAATTTCATTTATCCTTTCCCCAATGGAGAATTTATCCTATCATTCTATCCCTTCAATCTGGATGCTATTCTGATATTGTCAGTACTTAAATTTATACATCTTAACTGAGACATCAACTCTCCTGATATTCTTCACTGGAACCCTGAACATGCCCATGCCCTCTCCATTCTTATTCTGAACTTCATCGAAGTAGTACCCGAGATAATCATCTTCAATTTTCAATCGCGTACTTAGGAGCCATTCTGAACTATCGAAAGGCGGCCCCGGTGGTCCTGAACCCGTATTAACATAGACATCACAGAAGAACATTTCTGACTGTTTAATTGTGTCATTGCAGAGCGAGCAGTATTTTTCAGGCTTTTTCTTTTGATATCCCCATATCCAATTTTTGGAATTCGAAAGAATGCCGATCCATCTTATTGCTTCGATAGGATGAATGTGCTGTCTCTTTGAAATATTACTATCCCTTATAATGAAATCACGTTTTGCGATCTCTATTAAAGGAGATGAACGAATACATTTGAAATAATCAAGGGAATTCATTTCGCGGATATAATCTGCCAGATGGAACTCACTTTTAAGATTACTTTCCGGGAGAGGTAGAATAAATGACTTGAGATCAGAATCATCTGCTCCATGACTTCTCAACGCATACTCAACACGTCTATAATCATCCAGAACCTCTGCTCTTCTCCATGACACCCCAGAATGAGAGAGAACATAAACGGCTGTATCATAAACCGATCTCACCGGAGCAACATGACCGCCTGACCTATGAGAATGACCTTCAGCATCTAAGGATGTCTGAAATCCGGAATAATGAGAGTGCATATTACCAACATTCACTCCAGATGACTCTGAAAGATCCTTAATCACATCTCCCATTAGATGACCGAAGCCTATCACGTGAAAATGAGGCCCTGTCTCAACATCCTCTTTATCGTTAAATTCGCCCGGAATACGGAAAGGATGAAAAACCATATAGCCACCGAATATCCCTGCCTCTATGCCCGTTCTAATGGCTAATTTTGAGAGGCTCCTAAATTCCTCTTCACTTTCAAATGCAGTGCCGATTGGAAAACTTACAAAGTAATGATAAATTGGGAATCTTCTAAATTTTGGTGATTTCCTGAACTGGTGCTTTATTGTCTCAATCAGATTTACTCTTGCGTGATCAGATAAATCCTTCCCAGTGAGAGTGAAAAATATAGGATTTCCCGCCTTACTTATTCTTCCACTATCATGAGGCTTCAGGAAGAAATTAATCACATCATCATCTTTACCATAACGCATGAGATTTTGGACATATTCCTGGAATGCATTGATCTTATCTGCTACTACTATTGCCCTCTCTTTTAACCAGCCATCAGGCTCCGGATTGCCGTTTTTATCGCTTACAATATTTCCATTTCCATCTCTCTCGTAGTTGCAGTACCAACATTCAGACCTCTTACAATTTATTTTGAGCTTCTTCTCAACGTGCGCTGAAAACGTTGGAATTCCATCATAATCCAGATCCTCTGTATGTGAGAGATGAGCAGGATTGTGAGGCATTATATTGCCGCATGAGTGCCAAGGGGCAGATGTGGAAGGAAGGGACCAGAAAAGTCTTTCATTGTGCTTATGCTTTTCTCTCTTTTTTATTGCAGGAGCCTCTATAACTTCAGCCTGCATCAATCCGCATCGCATTCCGGACAGAAATATACAATTATTGTTTCCGTGATAAGATTGCCGTCAGAATCATAAACATCATTTCCATCTTCATCTAAAATAGGAACATCGATCAAGGAAGATTCCATCTGAATCTTATGTACTGGGCAAATATCAAAACCTTTAACAACCTCAGTTTGATTATTCTTTTGGTCTTTCTCTTCTCTGGGCCTGACCGGGCCCTCTGAAGAACTCATTTTGAAGCCACCTCAACTTTTTCATATCTGTCGATGAACCAATCCAGCAAATTCACAAGATCATTCATTCTTTTGATTTTCTCGTCAGGATTTTCTGATATTGGAGTCATTTATCAGCCTCCCCAATCCTTATGAAAAATCCATCAGAAC
>JAMCUH010000009.1 GCA_023379435.1 Thermoplasmatota archaeon
CCTTTACAGCTAGGGATCCATCCTACCAGAGGAACTTCGTTAAGGGATGCCTTGACGGAATGAACAGGAATGTTTCAGGATCACTTGATGAATCGATCCTTGAGAATGAGGATGCTGAGAGAAGATGCATTGGCCTTACAGTTGAAACAAAACCGGACTGGTTTTTTGAGAAAGATATCGATCTTGCATTATCATACGGTGCAACAAAAGTTGAGCTTGGCGTCCAGATTCTTAAGGAGGACATCCTTAGAATGAACAACCGTGGACATGGGATGGAAGAAATTAGAAGAGCAACAGCCCTTGCAAGGGATGCCGGTCTGAAGATTGTGTATCATATCATGCCTGGCATGTACGGAACCAGGATGGATGACGATTACAGAAGCTTTGATCTGATGTTCAGTGATCCTTCGTTTCGCCCTGACATGCTGAAGATATATCCGACCCTTGTTGTGAGGGGGACATCTCTTTACAAATTGTGGAAGGAAGGGAAATATGTGCCTCCAACAACAGACGAGATGGTGGATTTTCTGGAGCATGTTCTTAAGAAGATACCCCCGTGGGTGAGGATCCAGAGAATTCAGAGAGACATCCCCGTAAGGTTGATTGCTGCAGGGGTCAAGAGGAGTGACATCAGGAACATTGCCGAGGAGAGGATAAGGAAACTGGCTGGTGGGACAGGCGAAATCAGGTACAGGGAAATTGGAAGGTCCTCTGAAGACAGCAATATTCTGGAGATGAGGAGGACTGACTATGAGGCATCTGGCGGGAAAGAGATATTTCTAAGTTTTGAAACAGGAGACTCCATAGTTGGTTTTCTCCGTCTCAGGATTCCATCAGATGCTTCACACAGGCAGGAATTACTGGGAAGCTCCATCGTGAGGGAGATCAAGGTGTTTGGCAGGGAAGTTCCCATAGGAAGGCATGACGACCAGTGGCAGCATAAGGGGATAGGAAGAGAGATGATATCCCGTGCGGAGGATATCACCAGGGAGGAATTTGGGTTCAGGAGAATTGCCATAATGAGCGGCATCGGAGTGAGAAACTACTTCAGAAGCTTTGGCTATGAAATTCTCGGCCCTTACATGGCAAAGGCAATTTAATCTGCCGAAAGGGAAAAGTTTACGGTTTATCCGTATAGTTTTTTATTTATGGTACAGCTAATACATAAGAAAACGACGTATTTTCCTTGGTAAAAAATCGATAACTCCAAGGGAGTAAGCGCACGCATGATCACTTTAAATAGGGAAATTCCATAGTGCGTGGGATTGGCATGTCTATTGCCTTGCTATGCCTGGGTGCAGTGGTATTGTTCATAACAGGTTATCTGGTTTACTCCATCCTGGAAGCTGAAAAGATATGAGCTCTTCTTTTGCATCGGTTGGCCAGGGTAGTTTCTGGCAGGTGTTCTTTGTTGATCACAGGGCTGTATCAGGGCTCCTTATAATACTCATCTACCTCCTCCTCATATCGATTATAGCATTCATTTTCTCTGGCTACATTGCTGATCTCTACCTGGATAGAGAGGTTCGCCTGAGGAAATATACGCATTATCTCATAGATTTCTTTGAAAAACTAATCGGGCCTGCATCGAAGAGGAACATGAAATTCAAAGAATATATGGCCAATCTGGTATTTTTCAATGCAGTTGCCGCCATTATGGCCTTCGTTGTGATATTCTACTTCAACAGGAATGTCACACCGGTGGGTACATACAGCGTCAATCTGTCACTTGCCGTCCACACGGTTGTGAGTTTCATCACAAATACGGATTTGCAGCATTATTCCAATCCATTCAGATTCTCTGCGTTTGCCCAGATGTTCGGATTGATGGGTCTGATGCTCTTCGCTCCCGTGACAGGATTTGCAGCATCACTTGCATTTGTCAGGGGAGTAAGAACCAATGAGGGTCACCTTGGAAATTTCTATCATGATTTTTTTGTATCCCTCTTTGATCTTTTTCTTCCCCTTACACTTCTTTTCACCATATTCTTTGCGCTTGAAGGTCTTCCGGAAACTCTTCTCTACTACTTGAAGATAACCGTGCCTGTCACGAATGTACCGGGATATCTTCCACTTGGCCCCATAGCAACATTCCAGTCCTTCGAAACTCTTGGAACAAACGGAGGTGGTTTTTACGGTGCAAATGCCGCTTTTCCACTTGCCAATCCATCCTGGATATCCAACATAACGGAGTTTGTTGCGTTCACTCTCATACCCCTCGCTTCCATAATATCACTTGGAAAGGTTTTCGGCAACAGAAGATTCGGTACAATGCTATATTCGGTGATCATGGTAATTTTTCTCATTGCCTCCATAGTTACATTCTACTCCGAGCTCAGGGGAATACCGGTTTTCCAGAACCTTGGCATTCTTTACAGCGGAAACATGCTTGGAAAGGAGACATCTCTGGGGATTGCGCAGTCATCCGTATTCAATGTCGGAGCAACATTAACATCCACCGGGATTGTGAATTCCTCACTTATAGATTATACCCCAGGGGGCATCCTTGGCATTATCACCGGTCTTCTGATGAATGATCCACTGGGTGGCGTGGGAACATCTGTGATAAATATATTCACCTATGTAATATTCACAGCCTTCCTTGCATCACTTCTCATTGGAAAGCTCCCTGAGATGATCGGTTTTAAACTTGGATCAAAGGAGATTAAATATTCCACTCTGAGCCTTATAACACATCCTCTGATTGTACTGATACCGCTGGGGATAATACTTGTGGAGCCATTTCTCGTTTCCGGAATGATCAATCCTGAGCCACAGCGTGTAACAGAATTATTTTATGAATTTCTGACATCGGCGTCCAACAATGGTTCTGAAATTGGTGGGTTCGCAACAAATACCGCGCTTTTCAACTACCTTGATTCCATAATTATGCTCCTTGGAAGGTATCTGATCCTTGGAATACAGCTCTACATTGCGCAGATATTTTCTGTGAGGAGTCCAAGGGGAGAAAGCCCCAACACTGTAAGTGTGGGGTCTTCATACTTCGGCCTTATGCTCTTCGGCGTCATGATAGGAATAGGCCTTCTCTCCTTCTTCCCGGTTCTTGCCCTTGGTCCGTTGCTGTCATTTGCCAATGATCTGCATCTGTTCGCGGGGGTGATGGTATTTGGACATTAAAGATATGCTGAAGACAACGTTCAAAAATTTTAGCCCAGCTGTTGAGATGAGGAATCCTGTTATGTTCGTGACGGAGATATCCATGGTGATATCCTTCATCGTAACAATAGATCCGCGACTTTTTGCCCTTCCGGAAACACCGGTGTATATGGATTTCTATATTTCTGTCACTGTTCTGCTTTTCCTCACCCTCGTCTTCTCCAATGTTGGCACCGCAATATCAGAGGGTAAGAGCAAGGCCATAACATCTTCACTTCAGAAACTGACTGCAACCATAACCGCTCACCTTGTCACTGAGGAAGGTGTGAAAGACGTCAAATCATCAGATCTGCATGTTGGGGATGAACTTGTTGTAAGAAAGAACGAGATCATCCCAATTGACGGGGAGATAATGATGGGATCGGCATATGTAAACGATTCCAGCATAACGGGCGAATCAAGACCTGTCATGAAGGTTGAGGGAGACAGCGTTACCGGTTCGACAATTCTTCTATCTGATGAGATGCACATGAGGGTAACACAGAATCCAGGAGATACATACATAGACAAGATGATTCAGATCGTGAAGAACACCACGAGAACCAAAACACCCAACGAAATTGCACTCACTGTGCTCCTTTCTGGGCTTACACTGGTGTTCGTCATTGTTGTTGCTGCAGTTTACGCCACATCCACCGCATACGCCGCTCCTGTGAACATAATGATACTGATTGTTCTCCTCATAGCTCTCATTCCCACCACCATAGGCGGTCTTCTTCCAGCCATCGGAATAGCTTCCATTAACACGGTCTCTCAGTTCAATATAATAGCGAAAAGTGGTAAGGCTGTTGAGAATGCCGGAGATGTTGATACCATAATCCTGGATAAAACGGGCACAATCACTATCGGGGAAAGAGAAGCTGTCAAACTCATACCCAACAAGAATATTTCCGTGGAGGAGTTTGCCACAGCCTGTTACATGTGCTCCATTGATGACTCAACAAAGGAGGGTCTCTCCATAGTAAAACTTTCTGAGAGTATGGGTGCCTCGCATGATCTTCCGGCAGGTCACCAGTTTGTCAAGTTTTCACCAGAAACAAAGTATTCTGGAATAAAGTTTGGAAATTCATACATCTTCAAGGGAGCCCTAAAGTCCCTCAAGGAGAAATTCAACCTTTCTGATAACTTCATGGAGGCTGTATGCAAGGAGATATCATCAAGAGGGGGCACTGCAATCCCTGTGGCAAAAGATGGCACTTTCTTGGGGGTCATTGAGCTCAATGATATGCTCAAGCCAGGAATAAAGGACCGGATAAATGAACTCCACAAGATGGAGATAAAGACCGTCATGTGCACCGGCGATGATGAGATCACTGCGGCATTCATGTCCAGGGAAAGCGGTATTGACAATTACGTTGCAAACAGCACACCAATTGACAAGTATAACGTTGTCAAAAGCGAGAAGGAGAATTTCAGGATGGTTGCTATGGTCGGGGACGGAACCAACGATGCCCCTGCACTGGCTTTTGCCGATGTGGGTCTTGCCATGAACAGCGGCACTCAGGCTGCCAAAGAAGCCGCTAACATGATAGATATTGATAACAACCCAACAAAACTCATAGATCTTATATTCCTGGGGAAGCAGATTCTCATTACAAGGGGGGCACTGACAACATTCAGTATAGCCAATGATGTTGCAAAATATTTTGTCATAATTCCAGCTGCATTCTATATTTTTCCGCAACTTGCATATCTTAACATCCTTGGCCTTTCAGATCCGCTCCTTGCCATAACATCTGCTCTGATATTCAATACCATTATAATTCCTGCCCTGATACCACTGGCACTGAGGGGAGTTAAATTCAGGCCGTCCAGTGCAAACGAGATTCTTGGGCGTAATATTCTTCTATATGGGATAGGGGGAATAATAACGCCATTTGTTGTGATAAGTATAATCTATTTTCTTTTGGGTTCGGTGGGTGTCGCATGGTAATGAAGAGTATTGTTTCTGGATTAAGAATCACTGCTGTTGTGTTCGTTGTCCTCTTTGTCTTCGCCTACGGTTATCCCGTTGTATCATCCTATATAGACATGCATATTGACAGCAGGCAGGCCAACGGAGATCTCATAATTGAGGATCATGTGGTCTATGGCTCTGAATACCTTGCCGAGGCATTCTCGTATCCTGAATTCTTCCATCCGCGGCCATCCTGTGTCGGCTATAATCTGTCCAAATCAGGTGTTCCTGGTTATTCCATTGACAATCCAGAGGTGACCAATCTCACGAAAGAGTATATCCATAACTTTGAGAAATGCAATCCGGACGTCAACGTTTCAATGATACCTTACTGCATGGTTTCATATTCAGGGTCAGGACTCGATCCTGACATACCTTTGCAGGGGGCTTTAATTCAGATTCCAAGGATATCACAAAATCTCTCTTCGCTCATTGAAAACAAAACCGGAGATACACCGGGGGTCCATGCAATACTTTCCTTCATCAACGGAATTATCAACAAATCCAAGACCCAGGACTTCCCAATCTTCGGTACATATTATGTTAATACCATAAAGCTGAATTTCAGCATTCTTCTATACCTGAACAGCAGATACGGAATCAACCTCTTTTGACAATGATAACATCTCCTGGAAACTGTTTGATTATGCTTCTCATGGACAATGGCACCCTGATTCTGCCGGATGGACCTGGTCTGATTCCAAGAATAAGAACATCTGATCTGTACTGCCTCCACGCAGACATTATCTCTTCCTGAACGTTTGACTTTCTCCCTGTACTTGCATAACTGATATTTTCGCCATATATTTTTGAAAGCTGTGGAAAGCGATCCATCAGCAACTTGAAACCATGTGTCTTCTTTTTGTCATATTTGCGAAGGTCCATCATGTATGCGGAATATTTAATCGCTTTCTTCAGATGAAGTGCAAAAAGTATGGAATACCTGGTGCTGAGTGTTTCAGATATGGGTATTATGGCAGACTTGTAAGGGTATTCCGCCCCTTTTGTGCTCAGCATTGCAACCGGAACCTTTGAGTTTGTGAATACGTAATCACCTATGTTTCCAAAAAGAGCACCTGAAAGCGGGGACCTCCTTGTGGTAGCTATGAGTATGTAATCATAGGAATGCGCCTCTGACTCCTTTATAATGGAAACCTTCGTGGAATCGGAGGAAACAATCTTAGGAATGACCTTGAGTCCCATGGACTTCCCTACCCTGTAAGCCTCAGTTATCAGGTTAACCTTCTCCGTCCACAGAAGATCCCTTTTCTCGTCCCTCACCGTGAATGCTGTTATTTCTGTGGAATACTCCCTTGCCATGTCAAGTGCTATCCTGAACACCTTTGTGGATCTTCCTCCTCTTGCCATTGGTACAAGGGCTTTCTCGAATTTAAACTGGCCGATGTCAGGATTTTCCATGGTCCATAGAGTATTGTGAAACAAAAATATAAGCATATCCATTCCTCATGACATTGAGTCTGAGAGTTACTGGAATACATAACACACTTGATTAGAATAATAGTAAATTATTATGACAGGTATATTTTTATGTTGCAGTGTGCATGCATATCTATGTCAGGAATAATGCACTTGTTCATATGGTCAATACATAGACGTTGATACCATAAAAATTATAGAATACACTGATATGTGAAATGAAAAATGAAAGAGATTCAGTGCATAACACTTTCCAGGGGCAGGATTGAAAAATTCAACACAATTCAGGAACTTCTTGCCCTTGAGCTGGAGGAAATATTCATAATCGACATGGACGCCCTTAGAAAGGGCAGGCCAAGCATAAAATTTTATTCTGACATATCAAAATATTTTCAGGTATATGCACTTTCCCTTTGCAACAGACTGGATGATCTTGTGGATAGTCTCATTTCAGGTTGTGAGGGAGTTGTGATATCTCCCTTAATTTCTGAAAAACTGCTTAATGATTTTCTGGAAGTATCAGAAAATATCATAATGCCATATACGTCACTCCCATCATCCAGGGCATTTTCCCTTATGGGTGGGTCATACTACCTCTGCAATGTGACAGTGAATTATAAATTCAAGACAAATTTCTATTATGGCTTGGGAGACCCCGGGGAAAGCTACATCAGACTGAAGGATTTTCCAGTATCAAACTATGACATGGCACTGGAAAGCAGATAATGTCGACTTGATAGTAAAATTGATCATAAAATTTAAAGTTAAAACAGTAAATGTTTCAAACTTCTGTGTAAAGAAGCAATGGAAGTGTTAACAACACCCGGGTAAATCATTATGCTGGGATCTACAAAGTTTCTGAAAACCTGCTCTCGGAAAAATAATTGCATTCCCATGTTCAACTGCCATTGATATAGATAATAATTTAATCCGATTTCCGTTTCTCCCAGAGCTATGGTAAATATAGAGCGGAATCTCTGTGGAATCAGGCTTGAAAATCCATTCTTACTTGCATCTGGTATACTTGACGAAAATGGTTACACCATGAAAAAGGTGATGGAGGATGGAGCTGCAGGAGTAGTGACAAAATCAATAAGCAAGGAGGAAAAGACTGGCTACAAGACGCCTGTTGTTGTAGAGCTTGAAGGTGCAATGATAAATGCAATCGGTCTTTCAAATCCGGGCATAGATGCATTTGGTGAAGAGATGAAGCTCGCCATTAAGTGCGGTAAGCCCGTAATTGGTTCAATATTCGGTTCTTTGCCGGATGATTTCAGGGCTGTTGCGATAAAGATGGAGGAATTTGGGGCATCAGCCATTGAACTTAACCTAAGCTGTCCACATGTTGTCGGAGTTGGCCTTGAGGTTGGTTCAGATCCAGTTCTTGTAAGAGCCATAATAAGGGAAGTTAAAGGATCAGTAAAGATTCCGGTTTTCGCCAAACTGAGCCCAAACCTTTCCAATCCTGGCGAAATAGCCAATGCAGCACTTGATTCTGACGGCTTTACACTTATCAACACGGTTAGGGCCATGGCCATTGATCCCCATGCAAGGAGACCAGTTCTATCTAACGCATATGGCGGGCTTTCCGGACCGGCTATAAAATACATTGGTCTCAGAATGGTCCACGAGATATACCGTGAAACAGGCAGACCTATAATGGGGGTGGGTGGTATCTCCAGTGCCCTTGATGCGGTTGAATACATGATGGCAGGTTCAGCAGCCGTGCAAGTGGGAACGGCTGTTGGAATGCATGGAAGGAAGATATTCAAGGAATTGACCTTACAGCTCACTGAATTCATGAAGGAAGAGGGAATAGCAAGTCTCGATGAAATAGTTGGAATTGCGGTGAAAAAATGATCAGGGCAAGGATCAATAATGTGAGGCATGAAACTCCATCCGTTAACACATTAACATTCACCTGGGATCATGCTGTGCAGCCTGGACAGTTTGCGATGCTGTGGATGCCGGGGTACGGTGAGATACCAATGTCCTTCTCTTCCACTGGAAAAGAGAAAGCATTTACTGTTAAAAACTACGGTTTGACGTCTTCAAAGGTTCTTGAGCTCGTTGATGGTGATTATATTTATTTCAGAGGCCCATATGGAAGGGGATACACAGAGAGGAAAGGAAGGTCACTCATAATCGGCGGAGGTTCGGGAATGGCTTCTCTCCGTCCTCTGATCAATGATGATTCATACGGCATAGTTTCAGCCAAGACCCGTTCGGAGCTCCTTTTCCGTCACATGTTCCATGAGGCATCATTGATGGTCGCAACTGACGACGGATCCGAAGGAGTCAAAGGATTTCCTGTTGATATTCTTAAGGATATGGATATATCACCATTTAAAAACATCTATATATGTGGTCCGGAAATGATGATATTTTCCATTGTGAAATATCTTGCCGATAAAAGGCCTGAGGCAGAGGCTTCCCTGGAAAGGAGCATGAAGTGCGGAATCGGCGTGTGTGATTCATGCTCAGTTTCTGGCTTTCAGCTGTGCCGTGACGGACCCGTGTTTTCTGTCGGGGAAATCGCAAATATGAAGGAATACGGACACGAGAAATTGAGCTTTTCAGGAAGGAGGGTTCCTGTCACGTAAATATTTTGAAATTTTTCCTTGTGAGCATCGAAAACTGTTTTTTACTTTTAGGGATTATGGGGCATGAATCTGACCGATCTCATAGGTTCAGAGATCACTGCACTCATCCTTGGGCAGTACCAGGAGAGTCTGACACCTGAGCTTTACATACACGGCGTCCTTAGGGGCATAGATCAGAGTGCATACATTATCGAGAGCATGGATGCCAGATCACCCAACAAGATAACAGTGATCCCCATTGGCCAGTGCGTGCTTTCAGTTAAGAGAAATGGAAATAATGTAGAAAAGCCCCATGAAGAAAAGTGAGATGAGGGGAGAAAGCAGGGAAATGAGACGGCTATTCAGGATTGGAGCAACCGTTGTACTCCTAGGTGCTGCAGTGTTGTCCCTGATCTACATTCTTTCCTTCATCCTCATAATTATTCCTGTCAAATATTACAGATTCGAAATAGCAGCAACTGTTTTCATCGTAATCATTATGGTTATGATATCTTTCAGGAGATTCCTGAAAGGAACGTTTTCCGGAACAAGGCACATGAATGGATACAGGGCAGCCATGTATCTTGTGAACACCCTTTCTTATTTCATTCTGGCTGTTGCAGTGCTTTACTCACTGGGAATAAACGTTTATTCAGTGTTTCTTGGAAGCACGTTACTTGCTGCCGTACTGGCACTGGGGGCCCAGAGCATACTTGGTAACATATTCTCTGGTATTTTGCTCGTTGTAACAAGACCCGTAAAGATAAATGACACAGTATGGATTTTTCCATGGAACAGTTCCAGTGCCCTCATAGGCCTTCAATTCGGATTATTTTTGCCAAAGTATTTCTCTGCAGACTACCTTTATGCTCAGGGTATTGTTGGAAAAATCAAGAACATAACACTCAATTATCTCACAATAGAGAATGAATCTGGACAGGTTTCAATCGTTCCCAACATAATTGTTGCTGTTGGTGCTTTTTTGATAATTTCAGATAACACCAATCTATCTCTCAGGTACGAGTTACCAAAGTATACATCCCTGAACCTGGTAAGAAATGTTATGGGGAAAATATTGGAAGAAATGGGTTTGAAGTGCGAACTTAATCTACAAATTGATGAAACTACCCTTGACACATATGTGTTGAGAATATCCATTAAAAATAATGAATTCAATCAGCTTCAAAGGACTGCCATAATGGAAATGATCAACAGTCGCATAGATAGTTTAAGAGAAGCATCTACATGATTTAATATCCTTTCTAATCCTGTTTTGGATTGCTTTGGCAAATATTTTAAGTCATTCATTGATCAGGAGGTGTGGCAGAAAGGGGTGAACCTAGCAGGTTACGAGCACTGATCTCACTTTTCGGGCTCCTCTTTGCGATTCTACTTGTCATTTATATCGCTGTTTTTATTTTTCACTACGTTCCGCAGAAGTATTCCAGGTTTCTGGATGCTGCCATTGTTGCAATAATATCATACATAGTCATCCGCATGATACTGGGATATCTTAACAACGTTCTTGCAAGGTACCTTGACAAGGCAAGCATACACCCATTCATATTTGTTGTGCGTATGGTTGGTTATTTCATAATGGCAGTTGCAACCATTGCTGCATTTGGAATCGATGTGTCTTCGATCATTCTGGGGAGCACATTCCTAGCTGCTGTTCTCGGTCTCGCAACTCAAAGCGTTCTGGCAAATCAGTTTGCAGGTCTCCTCCTAATTGTTACGAAACCATTCAAGATTGGTGACAGGGTGTGGATCCATGCATGGCAATTCAGTATTCAGTATCCTGTTATTTTTCCCAAGTATTTTTCCAGTGATCTCCTCTATAACAATGGATTTGCTGGAACCGTCCTTGATATAAGTATAAATTATACTACATTGAGAACACAGGGAGGAGAAATCGTAAGGATCGCAAACAACGTTCTCACTCAGGGTGCTTACAGGCTTCTGAACAAGGAATCTGTGGTGCAGGTCAGATATGAGATTCCCAAATACCTTAATTTTGTCACATTGAAAGCTGAAATTGAAAATTCTGTAAGTTCGATGGAAGGTCTTCTGGACAAGCCTTCATTACTTGTCGATGAAACAACTCTCAATACTTACGTGATTTTAATCAAGGCAAAATTTGAAACTGACAGCTCAGCTCTGGTGAGAAGCAAGATACTTGAGAATCTGATCAGTATAGTGGAGCCAAAGAGACTGCCCAACAGAATGGGATCTGAATTATAGGTCCCATATCCCAACGATGGTTTTCCAATCGTCCATAGAAACTCCCTTATCCATGAGGTCTGGAAACATGCGTCATCATTACATTTCAAATTCCCGGGAATGGAAAGGGTTATCTCTTCTGTAACATAGGAGAATCATGCCTGAAGACGGAAACATGGAAAAGAACTGTATATTCTACGATTCTGGTAACTGCTATTTATGTTCATCCTATGTGACAAAATGTAGCTTCTGCTTCAATTTCTCAAGTGTGGCATCAAAGCTTAAAAAAAAGGGGAATATTTACACCATGTTTGACTACCTCAAGGATGAGGGGAGCATCGATGCCCTGTTTCCCACAGGTTCCGAGAAGCAGGAAACTTTAAGGATTACCTAGACTGCATGTGTGGGCTTGTGAGGTAGCCAGGATATCCTGTTGGCCTTCGGAGCCTATTACCCGGGTTCGAATCCCGGCAAGCCCGTTTTCTTTATTGTAACTTGGATGCTGCTAAACTCTCACTAGAGGATAGGCGTTTTCAGATAAATGCAGGTTGTTTTGATCCAACTAGTTTGATTACTATTTCAGTATGTTTAAGGTTATCTTGAAGGAATAAAGGTAGTTTGATTCGATCATCGGAAATTCGAAAGTTAGGATGAAAATATACAAAAAATGCGTCATTCAGCATTGAAACTTTTAATGCTTTTATTCGTGGAACTGATACAATCTATGAAATGGATCCCTCTGAATCTGAAAGAGTTCAGCGTCTTCACGCCATATGTGCAAGGGTTGTTAAATTATCCTCTGTAAGATCATTTCCTGATGGTTACCTTAAGAAGCCCCTTGAGAATAAAATAACACTCCCCCTTGGATCTAATATTACAATGTTCAGACAGGATGAGTTCATAGTGGTAACAATAAACTCCGACAGAATATACCTCAGATCTAACAACGAAGCGAAATACATTTTGTATTGTGCTAAGCGAGGTCAGCGAACTGTCCCATCACCGCAAGACCTGGATCTTGAAAAGATCATAGGGCAATTTGAACGAGATCTTGACATTACTTTGGATATCATAAGGAAGGAATGTGAAGGATTCTCTGAAAGTGACAGTGATTATGTAAAAACCTACTGTTCTGAACTTCTTGGTTACCATGACATATTCTGAAATTTGGCATTTTTTGTTTTACTTCGTGTGTAGAAGTGTTTTTTCATTTAACCTGGGGAGATCAAAAGTTTAAATCTGTCAATAGGCATGACATCATGTGGGGCTGAGTAAGAAAGATATATCAAGGAAAAAAAAGAACTTGCAGAACCGGCTGTCAGAACTGGAGGAAAAAGCCAAGAGATTCCCATTGAACAGGGATTTACAGGAAGAAATTAGAGAACTGAAGAAGAAAATTGAAAAAGCATAGAAATTTGAGTATGCTATTTGTACCAATACGTACAGAAATGAAATATTAACAGCCCTCTGAAAGTTTTCGTGCATATTCTGTTTTGTTAATAATCATAAGGATTAGTCTCTCTTCAAGATCATTTTTTCATATCCATAGACAAGTGGATTTTTTATGATGGATTTTCCTGACTCTTCGATTCTGTAATTCTTAAAGTATGGAATCAGATACTGAAGAGCAATTTTTGCCTCTAACCTTGCCAGCGGTGCTCCAAGGCACATGTGTATACCCATACCGAAAGCAAGGTGATCCTTTGGCATTCTGTCCACTCTGAAGGTTTCAGGATCGTCATACTTTGCCTCGTCTCTGTTTGCTGAACCTATCCACAGAATTATCCCGTCACCTTTCCTTATTTCATTGCCTTGAAACGAAATATCGTTTCTTGCCCAGCGGTGAGGTATCATCTGAATGGGTGAATAATACCTCAGTGATTCTTCTATAGCGCTTTCAATTGAGGATGATGAGCTTTCAAGATAGGATATAAGATCCGGTTTTTGAGAGAAAATACTGAACATATTACCGAGAAGGTTTGTTGTTGTTTCATTTCCACCAACCATAAGTAACTGACAGAACGAAATGATCTCATCATTGCTAATTTTATTTCCTCCTATTTCGGATTCAGTAAGCAGCTTAATAATTGAATCATCAGGGTCTCTCCTTTTTTTCTCTATAATTGTTGTGAAATATTTTTTCATATCATCTTGAAAAAGTGAATATGCCCCGGTTGGATCTTTGTTTCCTATTATCACGTCTGACCAGTATCTGAATTTCTCTCTGTCTGATTCAGGTATGCCCAGAAGATCAGCTATGACCGTTACAGGGAGTGGAATTGCGAACTTTGAGACAAAGTCAAAAGTACCCTGATCACCTATTTTTTCAAGCAAGCTGAATACAATTTTCTCAATAGTCGGTTCCATTTCTTTTATGTGTGATGGAAGAAATGGATCTGCAACAAGTGATCTGTATATGGCATGTTCTGGATGGTCCATTAGGATAAAGCTGTTTGAAATACCGCCTTCATTGTCAGCAAATCTCCTGGGTGGAACAGAGGAGAAATTTTCATGATCCATGAAGATTTTATTGACATCATTATATTTGAAGAACATCCATAGCTTTCTATTCCCAACATGAAAGACAGGCGATGAAGATCTCATCATGGAATACCATGAAAATCTGTTGTCTCCCTGGAACATCTCTTCGGGAAAACCAGAATCAAACATATCATCTAAAGGAAATCAGGATATAAAAATTGAATCGTAAATGGTAACTGAATTTTTTGGATGACGAATAATTATGACATAAATTTCTATCGCTTGAATCTTCCCATATAGGTACCCTGCTCAGTTATTCTTCCTCTTATTTTTGTAAGTATCTCTATGGAAGAGGATTCTTCCCTGATGGGAAGAGCCTCGTTGAGACCATACAGGCGAAAAAAATACCGGTGGTATCCATGACCTGGAGGGGGACAGGGTCCTCTGTATCCGGTGAGACCAAAATCATTCCTTCCTTCTATATACCCTTTGAAATCACTGTGTTTTTTGTAATCTTCTGGAATGATTCTTATAATAGTATCAGGAAAGTAGATTATCCAGTGAGTGAACGTTCCTCTTGGTGCATCAGGGTCATCCATTATTAGTATGAAACTCTTGGTTCTCTCATCCTCGAAATCCCAGTTAACCTCGGGTGATATGTCATTTCCCATACATGTGTATTTCTGTGGAATTTCAGCACCATTTTCAAAGCCTGAAACTACAATACTGAGTGCCATGATACAGAACATAATTTCTACAGTAATATATTTTGCATTTCTGCATGGATGAATTGATCATGCAAAATATCACGGATTTAGTTCACAACATTATTTGTATAGGACCTAGATAAGCTGTATCTAGTGTTTCCGGAGTAAAAGTGACTTATTTAACATAACCTGCCATTCTTGCGCAGTAATTTTGGAAACAATAGAAGGAGTAGATATGATTTGAGGAAAAATGTAATAGCACTTTCAGATAATTAACATGGCAGCATGGCACAAGATCTCAGTTTCAGAGAATGGGAACACCTTGTAATCACTGGAAAAACAAAGGGAGTATACTTTGCACTGCTCTCATTCGCCATTTTTGTAGTACTCATACTTTATAACAGGGACTCCATTCTGAATTTCGTAGGGATTGAGGTAGGAGCATTCTCAAGTTTCGGCGTCCTTGTGGATTTCGTGTCGCATCTCTTCAATGATAATTACAATTCTGGCCTTTCAATGGATCAGTGGGTTTCCAAGGTACGTCAGGGAAGAACGCATGATGTTTATGGGCTTATGGTTCAGGCATGCTCAGCAGTGTTCGCTTATCATCAGATATTCCTCTCCATTCTTATTTGGATATTTATAGCATTTGAAGTGTATTACATAATGAAAGCAAGGTTCTATCATTAATTTGATGAGTATTGGACACTTCATGCGTCAGCAAGCGATGGTTTTCAAGACAGTTTTTGCTTCTACCCAATTCCAATTTATAATATTATAAGACCGTTTGCAAGCGCCCCAATACCTATTGAATTGGTATGACATTCCTTCTTATTTGGCAGGATAATCTTTGTTTCTGCGCGATTCTTTAGAATGTATGAGGCACATAAAATTTCAGTACAGCAATTCTCGATACATCCACGCATAGCCAGACCAGGACTAAGGGAGCGTTAATGAAAATGCGCTTCCAGTATTTTCAATATTTGGCAAAATGAAATTGATAGGTTTCAAATATGGTAAATTATAAATGGCGAAAACTCATTAATTCATGATTCAACCAATGCATCTAAATGAAAGAATGAAAATCATTGTTGCTGTTATTCTTGTAGTTATTGTGATTGCAGCCACTTCCATATCTTTATATTACGTATATGAAAAAGCATCTCTTCCACAAATCGGTGTTCAGACATTCAACAGTACAAGAACCTTTAATTCAAATGTGTCATGGGAAGATGATTGTGAATTCCTGCCGGCCGTTACATCTATTTCAAAGATATCGGAACCAGGTTACAAAAATTCATCCATAACACTGACCGTTCTCCCCTATGTCGGGCTATTTGAACGTCTAAACTTCTATGTGAAAGTATGGATAAATGGTTCCCTGCCATGGAACCTGAAACCATCGGAGCTTGTTATCACTCAGAGCTTCCAGAGCCCAGATGTCCCGTACTATGTGTATGAGTTAAAAAACGAATACATAATGTCTTCGTATACCAATAATACAAATATTTCCATAAAGAAATATCCTGGGGGTTATCCAAGCGCTTATACTTTCAACTCTTCTGCCAATGCCACAATGAATATAGATGAATATTTCGCCAATGATTCACTTTCCTCAAACACATCAACGTATCATTTCAGCAGTTTCGTCTTTTTGTTTGGGTGTGTGGCTCCCTTCAACGTAGAAAATGCATCGGCACATAACTGGACTCTCTTGGATTTGTTACCTGATGATTTCACAACCGGCATTACAATAACAGGTCTATCAAAGACAATACAGGAACATGTTCAGATTGATATTATGAGAGGAGAGGATACCAACCGCGAAAAAAACATCAGTGCAAATCCCTACTCTTTTACTTTCAAGGAATCCGGTCTATATGGTAATACATGGTCTGTCACTTTGAACTGGTCGGGTGGCAATCAGACCATACAAAGCAGTTCAGATGAGATTACATTCCACGTCCCTGACAATTCGGTCAGTTACACCATAGATCCCGTGGCAGGATATTCTTCTTCACCATCGTCTGGCACACTGGAGAATGTTTCATATTCAGTCACAATTCCCATATCATTCAAATCTACCATTAACTATACTGTGACATTCAGCAGTGGAGGCAGTAATCATGGTGAGCCATGGGCGATTACTTTGAATGGATATACAGAGCAATCATCATCCAGTACGATATCATTCAGTGAGCCCAACGGTTATTTCGACTGGAGTGTATCCAGTGCAACTGTGCATGTTTCTGGTGGCACAATAACCTATGTTTGGTCCGGATCACCGGATTCTGGAACTATCCATGTTAATGGTGGACCCGTTTCCATCTCGATACGTCTTACACCGGAGGAAGTAGTAGAGGATTAGGTGGCGGAGGTTTGTGAATTCCACCACTGAAATACTAAGGGCAAAATGCAAGTGGATCATTAATTGCATTTGCAAAGGATGCAATTGACTGGAGTGCATTTCCATCGATATTAATTTTGGCAGGCGCTTCTTCTTAATTCAGAGAAATAAACTTCTTAGACAACTTTAGTGACTTTAAGCCCGAATATTATACTTATGTTAGATATACAGGGGATGATAAACACACCTCTTAAGAGTCTATCAAGCAATTTAGAGTTGCACTTGCATTTTCGAAATTTATTCTTTGCCAATCGCAAACTTAAATGCAATTAAAATAAACCCTCCTTTACATGATGTAAGTCTTACAAAGCAAATCATGCTTTGTATGATATGTCGATTAATAATGTAAATTCGATCAATTTTTTCCATGAGAAACAAAATGAAATTCAAAATTTAAGTGATGGTGGTCTTGATTAATTTTCAAAGAAGCGGACGTTGATTACGTTCAATGATGTTTTTTCGTTTCCCGGAAGATAGATATCAGGGCAGCAAACAATGTGATTATTGCACCCACGAGGAATACTGTGTCGAGTGAATTCATGAATAAAGGGGCAATTACATTTGGGAACCAGGTCCTGCTTTCTAGATACGTGACAGTGGAACTGGAAATTGATGCAGGTAAGTAGGGAAGGGACTGGAGAATTGCCTTTGCCGGGTTTATTCCAAGAAATGCTCCAAATATTGCTTCTGTTGGAGGGAGGTTAGAAAGATATGGGGAGAGTGCACCAGCTCCTACCTTTGACAGTGCTGTTACTATCCCATCAGGAAGGGAATCAGATAGACCCAGTATGAGTATACTGAAAAACGCTCCCATGCTTGCAGTGTAACCAGTATTTCTCATTGTGTTGAGCATTCCTGATGCTGTTCCCCTGTCATCAGACGGAACTGAGGACATAACAGCAGCAATGTTTGGTGAATTGAAGAGGCCATATCCCAGCCCAAATATTGCCAGTATTAATCCCATGACAATATAGGAAAAATCGTACGGGAGATAGACAAGTGCCAGTACAGATACGCCGGATACGAGAAGACCGAAAAATGTGAGCAACTTCGGGCCATATTTATCAGATAGCCTTCCGGCCAGTATACCGAAAATTCCCATGGATACCGTCATGGGAAGCATATATACGCCAGCCCATAGAGGTGTAACTGAAAAACGGTATCCGTGAAGTGGTAACCAAACTCCCTGAAAAAGTACTGTGAGCATGTAAAGGAGTCCCATCATTCCCATGGCGGAAATGAATGCAGTAAAGTTACCTATGGAAAATTCTCTGTTCCTAAAAAGTGAAATCTTAAACATTGGGTCCTTAATACGCATTTCTAGGAAGGGAAATATGACAAGCAGAATAGCACCAACAAATATGGCGAGCAGTACCAGGGGGTTGGCCCATCCCATTGGACTCTTTCCGTAAGGTGCAATCCCATACGTTATTCCCACAAGAAGAACAATTATGCCGGAGGCGAAAACAATGTTACCCTTGTAATCTATGGAATGCCTCCTTCTGGTAGATGTTTCCTTAAGCATCATATATGACCATATTGTGCCAAAGGCTCCCAGTGGTATGCTTATGAGAAAAACATCTCTCCAGTATATGATGGAAAGGATACCGCCCAGCACTATGCCTATGCTCACTCCTGTGACAGAGGCAAAGCTGTTGATGGAAACTGCAAAACCCCTTTCATGCAGATCGAAATTATCAGTGATTATTGCAATGCTGTTTGCCATCAGGAATGATCCACCCACAGCCTGTATCACCCTGAACATTATGATCTCCAGTGCACCCAGGTCGCCACTGTTTGGAGTCAGATAAAGCAATATCGAACCAATCGTGAATATAAGGAAGCCAAGATTGTAGAGCCTTACCCTTCCAAACATATCAGAAATCCTGCCTATGGTTACAAGAAGAACAGAAACGACAATCATGTAGCTCATTATAACCCAAAGGAGATAGGAGAACGAACCTGAAGAGAGAGGATTCAGGTCTATCCCCCTGAAAATCGGAGGAAGAGCGACAATGATTATGCTGGTGTTAATGGTAGCCATGAGCTGACCAAGGGTGGTATTGGATAGGGCTATCCACTTCTGCTGCATCTGGCTGGTTAATTATTTCATTACTAAAGAATATTCTTTGAAAGGGTCATAACCAAAGTTATATTACAACCGCGCCATAATGTGACCCGGAGTTTTCATGAGCGATTCCCTCAAAGTGATTAAAAACCCGCGGGAGGGTGGTTATTCCTGAAGAGATACCTTATTCTCGAGGACGGATCTGTCTTTTCTGGAAATGGCTTTGGATCTGATTCAGAATCGTATGGTGAGGTGGTTTTCACAACATCCATGACGGGTTATCAGGAGAGCGTCACGGATCCGTCATACAGGAGACAGATTCTTGTCTTTGCGGAGCCGGCAATTTGTAACTATCCGCTTTCTCCTGAATACATGGAAGCACCTGGCGTCATGGTTGCAGGTGTAATCACAAGGAACAGCCATATGGATTCCCCCCTTTCAAAGGAGGCAGAATCATTTTCCACTTTTCTAAGAAACAGCGGTGTTCCGGGTATAGATGGTGTTGACACAAGATCACTGATTCTTAAGCTGAGAAGACATGGTGTGATGAAGGGTTATATAAGAAATACTGCGGACACGCCTGATGCCTGGCCTGATCCATTCAGTGGAGACGTTGTTTCGGAATCTCTTTTTGATCTTCCAGAAACTGGTGAAAGAGAAAGAAAGGTTCTCTACATCAATGTGGGGTCAAAATTATCACTGTACAGAGAAGTAGCAAAACTATTCCAGCCAATTATCGTTACACATAAGTCTAACCTCAATGCAATTGGCGGTTATGACGGGATATTCATATCAAATGGCCCCGGGGACCCTGGTAGCGAAGTATTGAAATCAGTTGTTAATTTTTTGAGGCAGATGATTGGAAAGAAACCAATCATAGGTGTGTGTCTTGGTCACCAGCTGGTTGGGCTGGCTTCAGGCATGGAAACATTCAAGATGAAATTCGGCCATAGAGGTTCTAACCATGCCGTTACGGATGGAAGGAATGTATGGATCACCACACACAACCATGGGTATGCCCTGAGAACTGGTAAAGAGTCATACTTAAGGGCAACAATGTGGGATGTGAATGACGGAACAGTAGAGAGAATCGAATCAAGGGAAGACTCAATTTTGACGGTGCAATTCCATCCTGAAGCCTCTCCTGGGCCAAGTGACGGAAACATAATATTTTCCCATTTCAAGAGGGTAGTGGATGGATACTGGTACTGTTAGGAAAGGCAATGTGAAAAATGTGCTGGTGATAGGTTCCGGGCCTGTTGTAATTGGACAGGCAGCGGAGTTTGATTATTCCGGTTCACAGGCATGCCTTTCCCTGAAGGAGGAAGGAATAACAGTTGTTTTACTGAACTCCAATCCTGCAACGATACAGACAGATTATGCCATTGCGGATAGGATATACATAGAGCCCATAAGCATTGAATCAGTTACAAAAATAATAGAGGTGGAAAGAATTGACGCAATCCTTGCATCAGTGGGCGGACAGACGGCACTAAACCTTGCCAAGTCCCTCCATGACACTGGCATCCTGCAGAAATACAACGTCAGAATACTTGGAACCGATGTGAGATCAATTGAACTGGCGGAGGACAGGGATAAATTTCACCGCCTCATGGAGGAGATAGGTGAGCCAATTGCAAAGGCATATTCCCTTTCGTCGGCTGATTACATACAGACAATTGAAAATATGCCCGAGGGTGCCTATATAATAAGGACTTCATTTTCACTGGGCGGAACCGGTGGTAACATAGTGAGATCCAAAAAAGATCTTTTGAATCTATCCAGGGAGTTTTTCTCCATAAATCCCAAATTAAGACTAAACATTGAACAATCCCTCCTCATGCTCAGGGAGCTTGAGTATGAGATGATGCGTGACTCTCACGGTAATTGTATTTCCATATGCAATATGGAAAATATAGATCCAATGGGAGTTCACACGGGAGAAAGCATCGTTGTTACACCATCAATGACACTCACTGACAAAGAATATCACATGCTTAGGAGTGCTGCCATAAGGATAGTGGGTGCCATTGGAATCATAGGTGCATGCAACATACAGTTTGCCCTGGACAAGGAAACCGGCCGTTATTACGTTGTTGAGGTCAATCCGAGGACATCAAGATCATCAGCGCTTGCATCAAAATCAACAGGATATCCAATTGCAAGGATTTCGACGAAATTGTCACTGGGATACCTTCTCCATGATGTTATAAATCCAATAACAGGAAAAACATACGCCGCTGCGGAGCCATCCCTTGATTATGTAACTGTGAAGATACCCAGATGGCCCTTTGACAAATTCCAGATCCCGGGTGAGATTGGAGTTCAGATGAAATCCATAGGGGAGGTAATGGGCATAGGAAGAACATTTGAGGAGGCTCTTATGAAGGCTATCGCTTCACTGGAAACACGGGAAAGTAACTCCCTGCGGCTAAACCTTTCCGATGCAGATCTCCGTGATTCCCTCAGGACACCAAACTACAGGAGACTCTTTGCTGTATTTGAGGCCCTTTTTAGAAATTATGACATCGGGGAGATTTGCAATCTCACTGGATATCCACGATTCTTTGTTGAAAGAATGAACGACATTTGTTTTGCCCTGAAGTTGCTGACTCCCGGAACCGTGCCCGATCATTTGGAGGAGCTAAAGAGAATTGGAATTTCCGACACAATCATTTCAAGTTTCGTGAAGATAAACAGCACTGAAGTTACAAGGGAGAGGCTTCAAAGAGGCATCATTCCTTGCTACAGGAACATTGATACATGTTCGGGCGAGTTTGAATCGGTCACACCGTATCTGTATTCAACATATGGAGAGGGCAGTGACTCTGCTGGATGTGATGAAGACAAAAAGAAGATCATAATTCTTGGGTCAGGGCCAAACAGGATTTCCCAGGGGCTGGAGTTTGATTATGGTGCTGTCAAGGCAGTAATGAGACTAATTGATCTTGGATATGAGGCAATAATGGTGAATTCAAATCCGGAAACGGTTTCCACCGATTTTGACATTTCTGACAAACTCTATTTTGAACCTCTTACCCTTGAGCACATTTCCAACATTCTTAAGAGGGAGAAGGGATCAAAGATCATACTTCAGTTCTCAGGCCAGACCGGCCAGAACCTATCCATGCAGCTGGCAGACCTGTTCGGGGAAGACATTTTCCTGGGAACAAAACCATCCGACATATACAGAATTGAAGAAAGGGGAACATTTGCAAATTCCCTGAAAAGGCTTGGGATAAACCAGCCAGAATACAGGGAGATATACAACATCAACGACGCTGAGAACATACTTTTACAGATGAATCTTCCGTTGATTGTGAGGTCAAGCTTTATAATAGGTGGCAGGGCAATGGATATAATATATGACAGGGACGAGGCAGTTTCGCTTATCTCAATGGCTCTCAATGAGCGTCCTGGATATCCAGTGCTTGTGAGCAGATACATTGAAGACGCTACAGAGATGGATGTGGATTTCATTTCTGCCAACGGCAATGTAAGCATATGCGGAATTTCTGTTCACATAGAGGAGGCAGGAACTCATTCAGGAGATGCCACAATGGTGCTTGGGAGGGGCCTAATAGATCATAAGATGTTCAATAGGATATATAAAATTGCAACCGAGCTTTCCAGAGAGTTCATGCTTGTTGGTCTCTCAAATCTGCAAATAGCTGTCAAGGGGGAGGACATATACGTGATAGAACTTAATGCGAGGGCAAGCAGGTCGCTCCCTCTTATTTCGAAAGCCACTGGAGTTAACTTTGTCTCCATGGCTGTCGATTTAATGCTTTCTATTCCAGTGAAATTCAAGGAATATTATGAGCCAGCAAACTTCTTTGTCAAAATTCCTGTCTTTCCGTTCATCAAGTTTCCGGAACTTGATATCTTTCTCAGCCCGGAGATGAAATCAACAGGGGAGGCCATGGCTGCCGGTACAACAATGGAAATGGCCATGGTCAAGGCCATGGAGATGTATCATAAGGGCCGAATAAATATTGGCAGATTGCTGGTGACAGTGGGGGATGATGACAAGGAGACCCTTCTGATTTTCTTAAGAAAATATTCGGCCTCACTTAAAAAAATATACGCCACACCTGGTACTGCCAGGTTTCTCTCTGAAAATGGGATACAGTGCACCATGGTTTACAAATTGGAGGATATAAGAAAACCACAGATTGACAGTGCAATGCTGAACGGAATGATAGATGCTATTATAAACACTCCAGGAAGAAGAAACAGGCACAGAAAGGATGGCATGAAAATAAGGAAGCTAGCCATGGCCAAAGGCATTCCATTGTTCACGAACATAAGGTTGGCAGATGCAGCATTTAAATCAACCTTAGATTCCAGTCCTGTTCAATACAGCGAGCTTTCATTCTATTATTCAAGCGAACCAGTTGATGATATAAAAGTTAAGAGGGATGCGACTTAGCACTTCAGTTTTTCATGTTTTTCTGTGATATTGATTTCCCTTACTGACACACTATTTTTTTACACATTTATAGAATGATACATGACTTTTTACACTGTAATGTTACGATCACTTACGGCACGAGGAGAGGGAATCTCTCTTCTCCCTCTCGGAGAAGAGGGATGACTGGTCCACAAAGGAGGTATGGGTGCTGATAAATGAGAAGTTCGGGGCGGAATATTCGATGAAGGATGTGAGAGAACAGTTGAGGCAGTTCGGCATGTAATTCGGCAAAACGTATTCCCATGACTACGGGAGACCCAAGAATGCTGAGGATGATCTAAAGAAAACTGACAATGGATGAGGATGACATAATAGGTCTCATAGACGAAGCTTCACCGCAAACAACTTCAAACAGAGAAAAACTGTGATCCTCCGCAAGCCTGACATAGTCAAGAATACCACAAAGTTCAGAGCGAACACTTTCTTCGTCCACTCCATGAATGGAAGGAGTACAGTTGACTCCCATGAGAATTCAAAGAAGGAGGACAAAATGGATTTCTTCTCCATCATCAGGAAGAGGAATCCGGATGGGGAGAAATGTGGCAATAATGGACAATTTCATACCCCACCATTCCACAGAAACTCTGATGAGGGAAGGGGAGTTGGATATACAATATATCTGCCATCATATTCACCAGACCTGAATCCCATGGGATTCATATGGAAGTCATTGAAGAGAGATATCGAATACGTTCATCTTCTCGGAAATACATCTGAAACAGGTAGTTCACACACCGTTTTACAAATTTTCATCATAACTTTCATTCGCAAAATGCTGGATTGAAAGATTCCTAAGTGAAGAATTCATGAGGTATGGGAAGTTAGATGTTTAACTATAATAATTAACTGTCTTATATGTCAAGCTATAATTTTTTATCTGATACCTGCATAAATAATTATGAAAGCTTTTGTTATGAAGAAAATTAACGAAACTGGAATCGTCGATAAGGAAATACCTGCTGTTGGCCTCTATGATGCTCTGATTAAGACTACCACAACTCTCGTATGCACTTCAGATACACACACTGTTCATGGAGCGATTGGAGAGCGAACAAATCTAACAATGGGACATGAAGCAGTTGGTACGGTATACAAAATTGGAGATAAGGTAAGAGATTTTAAGGTCGGTGATAGGATCGTTGTCGGTGCTATCACACCTGACTGGGGCTCTGTTGCTGCTCAGATGGGTCACCCTTCACAATCAAACGGTGCGTTAGGTGGTTGGAAATACGCTAATATAAAGGATGGTAGTCTTGCTGAATACTTCCATGTTAACGACGCGGATGCAAACATGGCAAAGATCCCGGACAGTGTG
>JAMCUH010000010.1 GCA_023379435.1 Thermoplasmatota archaeon
ACATAATCTGTGAGTTTAATGAAATCCTTTTAATGTTTTCTCTCATACGGAAATGTGTTGTCCCCCATTATCAAGTGGGCAGGTGGAAAGAGGCAGCTTTTAGACACAATTATACCAATGATTCCTCCCATCAGAGGAATGTACTATGAGCCATTTGCGGGAGGACTTGCTGTGATGACTTCTTTATACTCAAAGAAAAAGATCAAGAATGCGACAGTTTCTGATCTTAATCCTGAGTTAATAAATCTATATGTAACTGTGAAAGATCATCCTCATAGTCTGATCGAAGAGATTTCAAGGTTAGAATTCCTGAATAACAAAGAATTCTACTATAAATTAAGAGATAATTTTAATTCCATAAAGGGAATGAATGACATGAGGATTGAAAGAGCAGCGATGTTTCTCGTTCTAAACCGTCTGTGCTATAATGGTTTGTGGAGGGTTAATTCCAAAGGAGAATTTAACGTTCCATTTGGAAGATACACGAACCCGGAGATGGTTTCAAGGCATCACATTCTGAAGTTCAGTGAGATGCTTCAAAATGTTTCCATCAAAAAGGAAGATTTTTCATCATGCGTCAGAGGTGCCCAGGATTCTGATTTTGTCTATTTTGATCCACCATATTTTCCCGTTTCTCACACTGCAAAATTTGCAGAATATACAAGGGAAAGCTTCAGCGAAGATGATCTTGAAAGGCTTCTTAAGGTCTGCAGGGCTCTCGATAACAGAAACGTGAGATTTCTATTGAGTAATTCTTGCACCAATATGGTACAGGACCTTTTTGGGGAGTTTCGTATAACGATCGTGGATGCCAGACGGTATATAAACAGCATTGCTGCAGGAAGGGGCGGCCATAAGGAGGTTCTCATATATAATTACGATTTCCCCTCCAGAACTTTAGGCTTCACCAATTTTTGAGCACAGTAAAATAAGATGAAGTTATTTTCTTTACTATTGAAGGAAAATTCTTCTTATACAGATCAGGATCATAAGGTTGAGGAGGGATTCTGGTTCCTTTTAGCCTCAAGAGTCCTGAGAAGTATCGCAATGATCTATGTCACATTGTCGCTCCCACTCTATCTTTTGCTTATAGGTCTCAAGATAGAGATCGTTGGAACTGTCCTTTTCTTCACCATAATGGTTTCCACACTTATCTCATTCACTGCCGGGATGATGGGAGACCGAATCGGATACAGATTTTCATTGATCTATGCTGATATTCCTCTTATTATTGGTACCTTCCTGCTATTCCGATATCCTTCAACATTTGATGTTGAAATTGCAGCAATTGTAGGGGGTATAGGGGGTGCTTCTGGTGGATTGAGAGGTGTTTTTGCGCCAGGGATGAATGCCTTGATCGCAAGAAATTATCCTCAAACTGAAAGGAGGATATCACGGATGGGCATTCTTATGTTCGCTGGATCAATTGCTTCAATTGGCGGCTCTCTTTTACTCTATCTCGGAAAATACATAATGCCTTCCTTCACTGAAGCTCAAAGATTCAGGGACATATATCTCATATGCATGGTTTTTACCATCCTATCCATCATACTTGTCGCATTGACCTACGAAAGACCAAGGGTAAAGAAGAAAAATATCATCATGAGCAAATCAAGCGGGAGATACACTGGAAGAGTATTTCTTTCCAACGTTGTTGCTGGTTCTGGACTTGGTTTTGGCATTGTTCTTCTACCAGCATGGTTGGAGCTAAGATTCGGAATATCATCATCATATGTCGGTTTCATATTCACCATATCTTATATAACAACTGCAATAGGATCATTCGTAGCTTCAAGAATCTCATTAAAGGTAAATCCACTCCTTTACAGTTCTATATCCCGATCAATACAGGGAATTGCCCTCATAATAATGGCCTTTCTACCCACTATTTTTCTTGTGTCGGCAGTATATATTGCAAGACAATTTCTTGGTGGTTTTGGTGCGCCCATGCGATCAGCAATCAACGTTAGAGGTATCAGCAGTGATGATTACGGAACGGCGTCATCTCTTCAGGGATTAGGTTCCAGAGCATCGCAGGGAACTTCAGCGGCTTCCGGTTACCTCATGGCATATTCGCTCCCACTTCCGGAAGTTGTGGGAGGCGCAGTTCAGATGTTTGGAGGCTATCTTTATTACGTTCTCATAAAAGGTGCTAAAACATCCATTCCAGACACACAAAAAAGCACATTATGATGGGAGTCACTGTTACTACTCCTGCATTCGAAATGTATTTATTGCTGGGGAATTTCCAGCTTAACTAAATCGCCATTTTCAACGAGAAGAATTAAATTATTTCTCAGCGTGTATCCCGAAGAATTTGTAAAATCCGCCCTTGCTTCCTTTTTTGTCTCCTGTGTACCCAGACAGAACCAGTTTCTTGAGCAATGTAGGAGGAGCGTACGCAGGGTTTTTCATTTCGTCAAACATATATTCAGATATATGTAGAATAGTATCAAGGCCTATTAGATCGGAGAGCTCAAATGGTCCCATGGGGAAACCGAAGGCAAGCTTACTCATCTGGTCTATCTCGTAGATACCCGCAATCCCTTCCTCGAAGATCCTGTATGCCTCCATGAGCCATGAGTTTATGAAACGAGTTGTGAAAAAGCCCGGTGAATCGTTAACGATCACAGGAACCTTCTCCATCGTGAGTGATAGTGATTTTATAAGATCCACCGTTTCTACTGATGTTTCTGGTCCTTTTACAATCTCAACAAGCTTCATTATCTGAGGAGGATTGAACCAGTGCATCCCTATGAATTTTGCTCCCCTTGATGTGAAGGATGAAAGATCACTGATCATTATACCCGATGTGTTCGAAGCAAATATTGTTTCTTCATGACAGATCTTATCAAGTTCATTGAAAATTTTACCTTTCATGTCACGGTCTTCGGGAACAGCCTCAACAATTAGATTGCAGTCCTTAAGATCATGCAGATCTGTTGTTGTGTTTATTCTGGAGATTACAGTTTCAGCTTCCTCCTTTGTTATCTTTGATTTCTGGATCAGCGAATCTAGGCCATATTTTCCAGCTCTTATGGCACCCATCGCATTGTCAAGAAATTCTTGAGAAATGTCATTCATTGTTACCTGATATCCATATCTTGCAAAGGTGAGTGCAATTCCATGACCCATAACACCTGACCCTATGATTCCAACATTCTTGATTTCGTTTTTCATGACAGATCATACCTTCAGGAAAAATAATAGTTTAGCATGACCTGAACATATTATTACAGTAAAAAATAATCATTGAGAATGAGAAACTCCCTTTTCTCCGTCCACAATATTTTCTCTCTTGCTACCTATAAATACAGCGGTGAAGACAAATCCTGCAAAGCACGTCGCCGAAAGAAACCACATGCCGTATCCCGCCCCAAGGATGGAGAAGAGACCAAAGCCTATTACCCCCACGAGCCCGCCTATCCTCCCCATAGCTTCATTCATGCCCTGTCCTGTGGCTCTTATTTCCGTAGGATAATTATCCACAGGATTCATCACTGTAGTTTTGTCTGGACCAAGTGCGCCAAAGAAAAACGCCGTACCTAGAATGAAAATGATCAAATCCCCTGAAATATGAATGGAGAAATAAAAGACAATGCCGACTATGGCCAGGAAGAGCGAACGGACAAAGAAACCTAGGGTCTGAAGAAATCCCTTTCCAACCCTGTTAATTATTATGAATGTAAGGAACGAAGCTGGTATTGTGAAAAGCTTTACAAGCACGCTTCCTAGGGCGCCGGATGAAAATGACGAAAGAGAATATGACACAAGGATAAATGGAAGGTAAAGTGTCAGACTCTGGTCTCCAATCTGATAAAGAAACCACGGTACTGAATATTTAAAAATCTTCTTCCGGTGCTTCCTTGAAAAAAATGACCCCAGTATTCTTCGTGTAGAGCCGAGTCTTTCTTTAATCCATGATTCTGATTCAGAAAGTTTCAACCTTAAGATTATGGATGGTACCGCAATAATTGCTCCTGAAAGGAAAACGTATCTCCATCCCGTTGATTTGTCAGTCAATAAAAGGGCGCCAATTGCGTAAGCAATAAGTATCCCAAAGTTTGCAAAAAACATCATCAGCGTCATGGAGGAGTTCCTTCCCCTCTGCATCGTATGTATCTCGGCAATGTATGCGAATACCACAACGTAATCGATGCCAACACCCATGCCTACGAGGGCCCTGAACATCATGAGTTCCAGATAGCTTGTTGAAATAGAGCTGAGAGTTCCAGCAACTATGAATGTTATAAGATCAAGTGTAAGTACACCTATCCTTCCAAATCTATCTGAAAGTACACCGCTGAATAAAGCACCTATAACTGCACCGATCAGCACAGCAGAGGCAAGAAAAGTAAGTTCCACTCCTCCAAGATTCAGGTATTTTTTAAGATCATCCAGTGATACTGAAATAGTAGCAATATTGTAACTTGCAACAAAGATGCTAAGTGAAGATGCAATCAGCGCTATTCTATTGCTACCCGGATTCTGAATACTCATTAGGTCAACCTATAAAATGTTAATGAAAACACTTTATTATTTGGAATATCGCCATTTTAAATAATTTTTTGGAAGCGCTTCCAGCTAACCACTATGCATATTCCGGCCAGTGGACAGAAGGGAGTGGGATTTACCACCGAGCTGAAAAAGATCTTGTTCATGAATAATTTTACCTTAACATGGAAACTTTGCCTCATACAATCAGTTAAATAGTGTAAATGTGATCATAAATATTGACTGGGAGGAGCATGTCTGACACTGTGCAGAGATCGGGTTTATTTGTTCTCTTGATCCTGATTATACTCATTTCTTCTGGCTTTTCTTTGAATTTTCCACACATTCACAACACCTCTGAAGATATTTCATTCTCTATCACACCAGAGAATGGCAGAGATTTCCATATTTCACCAGTACATGGATTCAATTTCTCCATGGATCAAATTTACAAACCTGGCATGAATATCACCGAATCAGGGCTTCCTTCAACACTGAACATAGTTATAGGACTAAAACTTTCCAACTCTTCCCTCCTCTCCCGTTATCTCTATTGTCTTCAGGATCAGAAATCCCCGGATTACCACCATTACCTAAACCAGAAACAGTTTGACACATTGTTTGGTGGGTCAGAAACCGCCTACCATGATCTTGTCAGTTACATTGAAGGGTTTGGTGTTAATAAATTAAGAACATATCCAGACAGGCTTTCCATTTCATTCTTCACGTCAACCCGTGTTGCATCTATGATATTCCACACAACCTTCGTATCATTCACATACAAGGGAGGCAGCTATTTTACCACATTATCACAGCCAATGCTTCCATCCTATCTTTCCAGTTATGTATCTGATGTTATGGGTCTTGCTGACGTCAAAGAGTGCAACGCCTTTCTTTCACCTCTCGGCTCTGCTTTCCACCAGGGTGGAGTTGGACCGGGCGGAAATGCAAACAAAAATACGAATGCGCCTGCAAACATATCCGGAATTCAATATATCTATGGGTCGGACATGCAGTATGCCTATGACGAACTTCCCTTATTCAGGGAATTCGGATATCCCACTGATAAGGTCATTGCAACAATCCTGTGGTCTGGATGCTATGAGGGTCCACCCAGGTATACGCCTTATGGTTTTATTAACACTGATACGCAAGTCGGTCCATATGTGCCATCTAACATTTACAGTTACTTTAACTCCACTCTACCCTCAAACGAGCCAAGACCAAAGTTCATCCCTGTGCCACTGGGCAATGCGCCGCCACCCGGTCCACTTGCATCATATGATTCCACGGGTGCAAATTTGGAGAATACTCTGGACGTCGAGATGGCTGGCAGCATGGCCCCCGGTTCCACAATTTTTGACGTGTATACCTCAGCTCCGAGCATTGTGAACCTTACAGATTCACTGGCATTCATCCTCAATCCTTCCTATCCTTACATGGATCTTCTGAATGTGTCGGCAATCTCAAACTCATGGGGATCAAGTGTAGCCGAAGTTCCCTCCTGGAATGAATATCTGCAGGAGGCTGCTGCAAGGGGAATAACGGTGGTGGCCAGCAGCGGAGATAGTGGTGATAATGCCAAGAGCTCAAAATATCTTGGAACCAATGTAACCTTCCCGTCATCCATAGGTTTCAACACCTATGGTGTCATATCTACAGGTGGCCTTACCATGACCCTCTCTAATTCGCTGAATATAACGTCTCAGGAAAACTGGTACATATCATCAGAAGACGCAGAAGATGGAGGACCTGCTGGAACCTCTTCGGGCATCTCGACAGTGTACAGTGAGCCTTCATGGCAGGTTAACAGCACGGCTAACCAATTAATAAACGGTGCCGGAAGGGCTGTTCCTGATATTTCCGCACTGGCAAATAACACACTCATAACGATCACCCTGAGATCATACACCTACAATGCAACAAATGCAACAAACATCGGCATGGATTTCTTCTATGTGTGGGGAACAAGCATCTCCTCCCCCATTATAGCAGGTATGTTTGCCACAATTGATAACGCCCTTACGGCTCTTAACTCCTCGAGTCTTGGATTCGCCGATCCCTTGATTTACGCTCTTGGTTCCACCCAGTTCTCATCATCCCTATCAATGGCTTCACCTATTTTTGATCATGATGGAATGAATTCCTCACTCCCGTTGTGTGTCTTCTATCCTGTAACAAGGGGGAGAAACCATGTTTACAGTGATAGTTATGGTTACAGCATTCTAAACGGATGGGGCGATGTAAGCGCCTTTAATCTTACTGTTTTTTCCTCATCTGCCGGTTATTATGGAAAACCTGGAGAACTCAGTTCAGTGAGTGAAACCATAACTCTCCAGAATAACAACTCAAAGGAAGTGACAAATAACTGCACATTCCTGTCAAAAGAAGACCTATTTTTTGCAGATGCCCTGGGAGGCCCTTCATATGAACTGTCACTTTTCATAAATGTTACTGAATGCAATTCGGAAATGGAAACTAGCATTTCAGGTTCCATTGATGGTGTTTTATTTGGACCCTATTTCAACCTGGAAATGGAGACATTCGCGTTTAACCTTTCCACCCCTGCAGCATACGATAACTGCACAGATATTTCCGTGAATCTGGATAACAGCAGTACACTGTACTCAAGAGAGATAAATGTGCATGCTGGAATTGTAACGTACAGCATGATTCTCCCTGGTGCCGCTTTCATAATAGGCAAGAAGTACTATTCCTACTATTCAAATGGAGATTATGTGGAAAACAATATTCCTGATATGAATACGAGTGTTGCACTTTCACCCGTATACATGATTCAAGGAGTAAATGAAAGCAGGGCAGCAACAGGTGAGATCAGTTTCTTCCTTGACCAGTACGGTTCTTCTGTTGCCCAAACTGCTTCCACTTCTCCCTGTAACAACATTTCTGCCGGTATCCATGACATAAGAAGGGGGAGTGGGAGAAATCAGTGGCATTTCTCACATTACGCATCAGGAGAACCATTTGCCATTGATGTCTACCAGGCAGGAAATTATGCTGTTACATTCCACGAGTACGGTATTTACGGATCAGTACCATGGTTTCTCAATTTGTCCGGGATGCCTCCTTCTGGACTCATAATGGGAACTTCATATACCGTTATCCTGATGAATAGCACGTACGGTTTCAAGTCTTCTACCTGCGGAGAGCTGTTTTCTCCAAGCTATACACCATCGTTCACACTATCCGGGAAATCACTGAACATTACCATCACCTATACACCCGAAGTATACAATATCACTGTTAAGGAGAGCGGTCTTCCATCAGGCTATGAATGGGGAATTTACGCAAAGGGGGAATTCTCCTTAACATCATTTGTAAAGAACAAAACGCTGCACGTTACTCTTTTTAACGGGAGTTATGATCTTCATTTCATCTCCAAGAATAATACCTATGCTCCTGTTGAATCTTCCATACAGATGGATGTTTCAGGTGCTTCGCTGAATATCAGTGCTGTCTTCCATCCTGTAATATACGACGTTGTATTCTCCGCTTCAGGTCTGCCATTCTCCACGGTTTGGTCTGTGAATCTATCTGGAAATTTACAGGACTCGTCGCTCCCGTCCATGGAGTTCGGAGTCATAAATGGCACATATGGTTATGAAATAATTGCGCCCAGAGGATATCAAACGATAAAAAGCTCTGGTGTGATTAGGATCGATGGTTCCCCTGCTGTAATAACCGTACTGTTTCAAAAAAGAGATAACATTCCATCGTTGATTTACATCATATCAGGAGTTATCGTTTTTTCCGCCGCTGCTGTTTTCCTGACAGTAAGGCACAGGAAAAGCCTGAAATGATGACATCAGCAACCTAGCAAAGCTTAAGTTGAAAGTTTGAATTTCTTGGGAAGATACATCATGGTTTACGTAAGGAAGGATCTCCTTGTCACGGCACTCGTGATATTTGCCCTTGGTACATTCATATTTTTCCTACCCAACACAAGTACAGGAATCACGACGCAATCTTACTTCCATGAACTGGGAGATTCCAATGTGTATTCATGGTCACTAATCTATCTACCGAAATATGATACTATCACAATCTCAATCGACGGAAATGAACCGATCACAGCTGGTTTCATATCAGAACAAAACTGTGTCAACGTTTCTCTCTACAATGATAAGCCACAGTTTATTTCTTCCTATACCGGCGGATACGGAAGTGCTACACTGAAAGGTGGATCAACAGGTGTATATGCGGCCATTGTCTATGAACTGCCACCTGGATCTCCTCCTCCCATCTTTACAATGCAGGTTCACACCGTGGAGAAATATGCCTTTGTAGGGTACGCAATGCTCATTTACCTTGTTTCATCAATCTTCCTGATACTCTCATTATTGTGGAAACACATAATCTCGTTCAGCTCGAGGAAATCGAAAATCTAGATGTAAAAAACTGCAAAGGCGGTGGCGATGAATAAGGATGCAATACCAAAATACATCATCATGAGGCTGAACCCCTGCTTCTCCATGTAGGAGATGTCATCATTTGTGATCTTCACGCCGATTCTGACGCTTTCATTGAGAACCTTCTTTGCTCCGAAGTCCCACCATGCGGCGACAAAGAAGAGCAGAACGCCAACTATAAAAAGAATTGTCGGAACATCGCTCCTATACGGGAAGCCATATTCAAAAGCAAAAGGAGCTGGTACAACTAGTATGAGTGAATAAATAATTATGGGAACAAGAAGATATTTTAGCCTTGCCTTCCTGGCATCTGCATGAACTAGTTTTTCAAGCTCTTCAGGTTCATCTCCCTGATACATTAATAGAGCTCCCTTGAGGAGTTTTAATCCCTGTCACATCTCTTTCCATTTCCTCTGGACTGTTTACGATAAGCTCACTCTGACTGAAATGGCAGAGATACCAGTGCCCTGACTCCTCCCTCTTCGGCGGCGCTTCGTCTTTGCATATATCCTTCCTGAAGATACACCTATCGTAAAATCTGCACCCCTTCGGGACGTTTACGATGCTCCCTATCTCACCAATTATGCCAGTCCTTTCAGGCTTCCATGTGGGATTTGGCTCAGGAACAGCCTGTATCAGAGCCTTAGTGTATGGATGAAGAGGATTTGTGATGACGCTTTCAGTTTCGCCCTCCTCAACAGGCATTCCGAGATACATTATGAGCATCCTATCAGAAACATACCTTGCGGAGGCCATGTCATGTGTTATGTAAACAATGGAGAGTTTCCGGTTCTGCCTCAATTCAAGTATATTGTTGAGGAAATGTGCTCTCAACGAAATATCCATCATTGATATTGGTTCATCAGCAAGCAGGAATTTGACTGAAGGTACTGAAAGTGCTCTGGCCACACCGACTCTCTGTCTCTCTCCCCCGGAGAGTTCATGTGGGAATCTGAAAATATAATTGCTTGCAGGAGAAAGACCTGCACTCTCAAGAGATTGGGAAACCATTGCCTCAATCCTTGATGGGTCCTTCTCGAGTTTCAGTGCCTCAATGGGCTCTGCTACAGTGTCGAAAACTGACATCTTAGGATTCAGAGAATCATAAGGATCCTGCATTATCAATTGTGACATTGACCTGAATTCTCTTATTTTTTCATTGCTCAGTGTTTTGTTGGACAGTTCGAGCACATTATCTTCCCCTATGTTAAAGAAGAGCTTTCCAGCGGTTGGCTCTATGGACTTGAGGAGAAGTCTACCCACTGTTGTCTTGCCAGAACCGCTTTCGCCTACAATGGCATAAATCTCACCCTCCTTTATCTCTATGTTGAGCTTTTCCACGGCATGTGCAACGCTTTTCTTTCCTGCCTGAACAAATATGGAACCTGCGGCGGACGATCTGAGGCCGAAAAATTTAGTAAGATCGACCGTTTTAATCAGTGGTAGACCGCCCGATGAATGTGAAGACAATATGTCATTAGTTGCTGAATACTTCTTCTCAGCAGTTTTTACGTTTACCTTATCAGCAAAGTGACAAGCAGAAAAATGACCTGGAGATATCTGAACAACCGGAGGATCAACCTGCGTGCATATGGAATCAGCAAATTTGCATCTTTCTGCAAAGCGGCAACCCTTTGGGGGATTCAATAAGTCAGGAGGAGTTCCGGGGATTCCCAACACCCTTTCTCTTGCCTTTCTCATGGAAGGATAATTTTCAAGAAGTGCAAGCGTGTATGGATTCCTGCTGTTGAGATAAATGTCCATGACACTTCCAATCTCCATAAGACGACCAGCATACAGAACTGCAACCCGGTCAGCAAGCTGAGATACAACTCCAAGATCATGAGAAATTATAACCAGCGATTTTAGATCACCTGATGCCCGAAGTTTCTTCAGCGTGGATATCAGCTTGGCCTGCACAACAACGTCAAGACCTGTTGTCGGCTCATCAGCAATAACCATCTTTGGGTTCAGTGCAAGTGCAAGGGCAATAACTGCCCTCTGTTTCATGCCACCGCTGAGTTCATGCGGATAGGATGCAAGTACGGATGGATTAAGTCCAGCCTTGATTACAACCTCTTTCATCTTTTTATTGATCTGGTCAAGGTCAAAATCAGTGTGGATCTGAAATACCTGTTTCAATTGCTTACCAATGGTATAAGCAGGGTTAAATGAATTCATGGCACCCTGGAATATCATTGAAATTTCCTTCCATCTTATGGCTCTCAGTTTTGCGTCTAGAATTTTAACATCCCTCTTCTTTTCCTTCCGACCCACATTGCTCAAGTAAGGCAGACGTTCTCCTTCAAATACAATATCTCCACTTATTACTGCATTCTCAGGAAGCAGAGCAATCATTGCGTTAGCAAATGTTGACTTTCCGGAACCTGATTCCCCAACAATGCCAATGGTTTCACCATAAGCTAGGTCAAGGCTTACCCTGTCTAGAGCGTTAACTGTTCCCTCTGCTACTTTAAAGTTGACCGACAGATTCTTGATAGACATAACTGAATTTCCCGTAAATTCCTTACTCTCCACCTCCTTGACTTCCTCCATTACTCAACGCCTCCTCAGTCTTGGATTCACGACTTCGTCAAGCCCCCTGGACACAAATATCAGGCAAAGGATAAATAATGTCAGTGTAACAGCTGGAGGTATTATGATCCATGGTGCTGTTGTAGCCTCAAAGAAATTACTTTCCAGGGAGCTCAACATGGCACCCCATGTTGGAATATTGGTTGGTGCCAGTCCCAGAAACTGAAGGGTAGATATGCCTGCAACTGCACCACCTATACTCACAGCTGTAAAATATGCCACAAGTGGAAGCATGTTGGGAAGCATGTGTTTCCTCAGTATGTGCAATACTCCAGCACCGGACGTACGGGAGTACTCAACAAACGACCTAACCTTGAGTGAACGCGCAATACCAATGAGGGTAAAGGCTGTAAATGGCCAACCAACGATTGTAAGAATAAGAACAATATTATAAAGCGTTGGTCCAAGTACGCTTGCGAGGACGATTAACAGAGGAAGACCTGGAATAAGATATATTGCAAGTGAGAGATATTCCAGGGCATATCCAGTGAAGCCACCAAGGTAACCTATAATTGTGGCCACAAGAACTGCTATGAGCATTATTCCTGCTGTAACTGAAAGACCAACGAACCAGTCCCATGGAAAACTCGCTATCCACTGGCTCCATATGGACTGCCCGCCAGCATTTGTGCCAAAGAGATAGAAATTACCTGAAGGTGCGTGGAGAGTTGGGGGCAGAGGAGCAATATCAATTCCGTTACCAGATAAGATCTCAATGGTATTGGATGAAGTTGTAACAAGAAGACTTTCGGACTGTGTTGCAGTATCTAGAAACTGCCCAGAAAACGAAGTGACATATGTGGACCCGGTTCCTATTGCAGCCCAGTTCGGAGAAAGCGAATATCCGCTCTTGCTTATGGAGACAGATATGATTTCATGGGTCGATGTATATAGGTAGATCTCATCCACGCTTGGATCATACTCTATATTTGAAGTGAAAGAACCTGCAGCTGCGGATATATTGTATGAACCTGCGGAAGAAGAATTTTCCATTATGGAAGTAATGGCGAAAACATGATTGGTGTCTGCCACAAACAGGTAGGAGGGAAAACCTGATTCTCCCCGTGATGTTGTGACACCTTGAATAATTCCCGGCGCATGAAAAGCCTCTGAAACGGAACCATTATTCAAAGATATATAATATAGATTACTTGAGTTTGAAAGGGAAAAGAAGCCAATAGGCGATGGAGCCTCTGCTGACTGATAGCCTATGGGTATAGAAATGCCAATCTTGCTGTTTATGTTTCCCTGCAGGGTAGTGTTAAATGCCTCCTTTCCTGTTATCTCTGAAAATGCATATATGGTATTCCCCTGCGCTATCAGCACTTTGCCCACTGGAAACTCACTGTCGTATCCATAATAGTATGGTTGCGATGGTACCTGAGAACCTGGAAGTTTAACAGACCATGAAAAAACAAGGCCATCAGCCTCATATGCATTAAGGTAGTATCCTGTTGTATTCTTCACAACAACATAAACCATTGCAGGGTTCAGGTAGGATTCATATGCACTGTAGCTATAAAATGGAACCCACTTCGGAACGCCAAATGATGCCGGCTCTGAATTTAATACCGGTGCATACACCATTGTGCCATTTATAGAAACGTTTGCCATTTCTTTCATGGAGGGTAATCCGGTACCAGGATCACCGGATTTCCACAGAACCTCACCGATAAAAATCTTTCCCGATGTACTTCCCACAAGGACATAGGTAGAAGATACCCCTGGATTTGTGTACAAGGTTGCATAACAATAAAGTGGCGCAACAGTCACAGGATAAATGACTTTTCCCGTCACGGATGAATTATAGAGTGAGAATATTTTCCCAACAGGTGTCGACGTGGTGGCTCCATACCCTATACCATAAATATTTCCTGCTGGTGAAACCTCATAAAGAAGATAAGTAAACGAGTACTCCGATGAGCTGAGGGAGGAGGCGTAAACAAAATTTGACGATGCAGATATACCTGTAGTAGATGGAATTGATATATTCGTTATAATATCAGGCCTGTAACGGTCGATAGTTGGAGCAACAAAGTTTTCCGGACTGTGAAACGTGAGTACTGGGGATAGTATTGTAAGAGCTATGAAAACTGCTATAATATAAAAGCCTGCCTTTCCATATGACGATTTATAGAATATTTTCCAGCTCTTCCTGAGCCTTGAAAGCAAAAATTTCAGTCTCCTTGCCCTTATGTTGATCCCATCATTATTGCTGTTATTTCCTTTAAACATATAATTTACCTCAACCTTGGATCAAGCCACGCATGAATAAAGTCTGTAAGGGAATAGGCTATAATAGTCATAAGTGCAAGTATGTAAAGACCTGCCTCGGCCAACGGGTAATCTTCATTTTCCGTAGCATTGAAAAGTATATGCCCCATACCAGGCCAGCCGAATATAATCTCCACTATGACAGCTCCTCCCGCAAGTACTGCAAACTCAAGAGCCATACGGGTAGACACTGGAATCATGGCATTTCGGGCAGCGTTATGGAACATTATTTTCCTTGATGACAGCCCAGTTGCCTTAGCTGTAGTTATGTAATCCTCCCCCATAACGGATACCATAGCTGCTCTCATGGTTATAAGATGACCCATAGCTTCAATTGCAGTCAGGGTAATTAAAGGCAGGGCCATGTAATAAAATAACCGCTCCAGATGGTAGAGTGTCGGATCATAAAGATCCTTTGGATTCATCGCAGTTGCGCTGGGAGGAAATACACCGAAATCGCCAATAATGTATACATAGAGAAAAATGGCAAGGACAAAGAACGGGATCGAGTTGAGTATGATGGATGTCCCAAGTATTGCCCCCTCCTTCTTCTTTCCCCTTGCGAACATGGTAAGTATACCAGATGGCAACCCTATAATGAATGATAGAACTGCAGCAAGACCGAAAAGAAGTAAAGTGTAGGGAAGTGCTTGCCTTATTACATCTATGACAGCCTCGTCATTCCTGTAATTGTAGCTGGTTCCAAATCGAAACATAAACATGTCTCTGAGATAAATGATGAACCCTGAAAATGACCATTTCCCATATTGCAGCCCAAGAACCTTCAGAAGATCCTGTAATTTCGCTGGACTTAGTTTTCCCTTGTTTGCAACAGCAGCGATTATGAGCTCTGCTGGATTACCGGGCATAAGTCTAAAGAATACATAGAGGAGTATTACAACAGTCACTGTAATAGTAATGGCTTGAGCAACTTTTTTAACAACGGTATATTTGTTCATCAATTTCCCCTTTTAACTTTAATACATTATCATATCATGTGAGTGGATGGTAAATAAAAACAAAAATGAGTATTTATAATTATTTTAAAAAGTTTAGTTATTTTTATTCTGTTTTCCGCCCTTTCTGGACATTATTGCAGCAACAGCTCCCACAACTACGGTTGTGGCTATGAAGACAAACGTCAGGTACTCATAAAGATCTGAGACATAACCTGACGGTACCACCTTTTTAACCACAGTGACGTTGTGAGTAACCACAGATACCGTATGTGGAACGACTATGAATGAAACAGTTGCAGTTTCACCACTGTTGTATTTCAGTGTCACAGTTGCGTACACAGGTATGGAAACGTTCGGAGCAGTGTATGTAAGCATAGTAGACCCAGATGGCCCAGTGTTTCCTGATGTTGCACTCAATGAGCCAACTGAGACTGCAGCAGTAAATGATATTCCTGAGGTGTAATATGGTCCCGCAGGAGTGTTTTCTGTTGCATTGACATAGAGAGAGTAGGATGCGTTGCCTACTACCACAATATCATTGCTCTGTAGACCAGTTGATCCGGCAATATATGGATGGAGAACACCAACTGGTGTGACCTGTGTCACTGAAGCATTGGATACAACCGCTGTCTGATTCACAGATGTGTTAACACCGTAGTCAACCTGCGCGCTTATTTGGAACTGATCCATTGGTACCAGATATGTCGGGTCAGTTTCTACCTGGAAACCAACAAACTGGCCAGCAGCCGTTAGAGGCGTATAGAAGGATGTGTTCAAATAAACTATTGCAACGCCGGATGCATTTGTCGTGACATCAAAGCCGGGAATTATGGTGCTACCGAAGAGACAGTTAGGGTTGCTGAGTTCGACCTGCTTTCCCGGTACTAACGCGTCTGCCGCAATCACTTTAGCGGAGGGGTTAACGAAGACGCCTCTATTAGCACCTGCAGCGTTTTGTGCAGACAGTGTCACAGAAACACCAGGAACTGGTGTACCATTTTCTGTTACTGTTACCATCACTTCGGTCTGTCCCATTGCAACAACGCTATTATGTGCAACCGTTAACGACACATTGTACTGAGATGGCACGAATGAAGCCTGTATCGGAACCTCTACAGGCTGTGAAACTCCAAATCCTGCAGCATTTGTCGAGGTTGTCATTTCACCTATGAGTGCATATCCAGTTTCCCCAGTAACAGGTACACCATCAGCATAGTTTCCTATGAATACGTAGGAAAGAGCATTGGAACCCATTGCAGTGAGATTGGCTGTAGAGTTAAGCTCAAGGTAGAAGGATCCTTCTCCGAGTGAGTTCGTTTTTCCTGATGTCTGTGAAAACATGGTGTTTTCAAATGTCGCTGGAGGACCGAATATAACAGTCAGGTTAGAGCTTGCATAGTTAGACACATATACTGTCTGGCAGGCAGGATCAAAGGTAGCGGCTTCTGGTGAGCTGCCTGCATAGAGGGTCTTGTATACGCTGTTTGTCGCACCATTTATCACACTGACCAGTCCTGTCGCATCAGGAACGTAGATGTAGTTATTGGCACTGTCGAAAGCATCAAACCGTGGAGAATTACCAGACCCTAGTGAGATTGATTGTATTATATTTGCATCTGATAGGTTCGTGCTGGTTCCATTCAACACCGATACATTGTCTGTGTTCTCATTGGTTATATACAGATATCCATTGGTACTGTCAAATGCTATTCCTGCAGGAGATGTTGCGGTTCCAACTGAGACACTTTTCAGCACAGTATTATTGCTGACATTAGTTGATGATGCATTTATAATGCTCACTGTATCGGAGCCAGAATTCGTGACGTAGAGATATCCGTTCATCGAGTCGAAAGCTGAATACATTGGAGCTGTTCCTACGGTTAGAGACTTCAGGACAGTATTTTTGGATACGTTTGTTGAAGTTCCATTGATTATACTGACATTTCCAGTTGCCTCATTCACAACGTAAACGTAACTGTTGCTTGGATCATATGTTATGCCCATCGGTGAGCTACCCACGTGAACCGTTGCAAGGACAGTGTTATTAGATACGTTTGTTGAAGTTCCATTGATTATGGATACAGTGTTTGATCCTGTGTTGGATACATACAGGAAATTATTTGCAGAGTCAAATGCAATGAATTCTGGGTTGGTTCCGACAGTTATGTTCTTCATGATCATGCCTGTGCTCGGATTTATTATTGAAACGTTGTTTGTTCCATAGTCGGCAACGTAGAGATAACCGTTCATCGTATCAACTGCCATTCCATATGGATTGCTCTGAGTCGAAATATTCCCGGTCACAAGCGTTGGATTAGAATCCACCGCGTATAGTAGATCGAAGTTTGGATTACCCTGCACTATGGTGTAATTCGGCGAATTTGAGGTTACGGAAACGACGCCTGCAAGTGTCTGCACAGTATATAGGTAATTAGAGATTGGTGCTCCCGTATCCGGATTATATACCATCAGTGTGTATTTCTGTGGTGATCCAACCTTAAGCTGCGATGGTCCCATCAGCTTGTAAGCTACGGGATTTGGCGCAACTGCGAACGTTGCATAACCGGTTCCGGAAATGACGCTGCTTGAACCTGAAGGTGATACCGCAGTAGCAGTGAGATTTATTGTCCCGATGTAGTTAGACGTGTAATCCTCTATATTTGACGGAACAACCTGGAACTCAAATGTGTATACACCATTGCTGTTTGTAACACCAGTTGTCGCAGATGATATGTTGATTATTCCACCCGAAGGGTTGTCACCGATGAATATGGTCATTCCGCTTACCGGTGAACCGTATTGGTTCCTGACCTGGATGGTTGCATTGACATACTGTCCGTCATAGAAGACAGTCTCTGGTAATACAACCCCAACATTCAGGATAACCGGAGCTGTAGTGGGCGGAGGAGGAGCAACAACTGAAACTACACTTCTTTCGTGCAGAGTGAGAAGATTCCAGTACCAGAAGTAGTTGTAGTTAGGATAGTCCGTCCTGCTTATACCAACAAACGTGTTGTTTGTGAATGGCAGGAAATCAACCGGGTATGATATTATCATCTGGGTTGACTCCATATCTCCAAGATATTGAAGTTCGCCAGCAACCTGGATCTGCTTGCTTACATTGGTTATATGAAGCATAGAATATGCCAGATTGTTCATAAGGTTATCCAGCTGCGAGCCATTGTAGGAAGTACCATTTGGAAGTGTTATGCTAGTGAATGGACCCTGATAGTCGCCAAACTGTTCGTAGGTAGGAGTATAGCTTGCTACTAGGTCTACACCAGGATATCCATAATAACCAGATACACCCAGTGATATTACCTGATAACTGTATGACTCAAAGTTTGCGTCAAGTGTTGTGAAAGCCTCCTGAGTTACCGTGGTTGGTATGCCTATAGCATCCCAATCGCTTGCAACGATTTCAGCTGTCTGAACACCAAGCGGGTCGGAACTGGTATCTGTCTGCTGGATATCGGCAGTAACAGGTTTACCGTTATAAAGCCAATTTCCGGCCGAATTTTTTGTCATCCCGGGTATCGCCTTTATCAAGGATATTGCTTTTGCTGGATTGTAGGAAAACTCAGGGACACTGGTGTTTGAGTATAACCTGTCGGTGGGAGGTATGGACTCCTGACCAAGTGTACCATAACCATCACAGACAGTGCTTATAATATACGCTTTATTTGTTGCATAGTTAAGTGCCTGCCTGAAGGTTGTTATGTTAAATGGAGCATACTTATCATGCGTGTTCATTTCCATATAGCCATAACCGGTAGCTGGTTTCTTGTAGATGTAAGTGTTTGGCATCGACTCCATCGTTGAAAGGAACGATGGTGGCAATCCATAGAATATACTCTGTATGAGGCCATGGGTTTCAGCAGCAGCCGCATCCGATGGCGAGAGATATTCCACCATCTTGAGTGAATATATCTTGGGGCTGTACTGTCTCAGACTGGGAACATACTGTGCGAAGAAATACGGATTGACATACTCCTGCCACCCGTGATCAAATGTAAGAGTTCCATTGGGAATACCGAGACCCATGGTATTATACATCATGAATGGACCATCGCTCACAAGACCTGGAACGATACCTGTTGACGGGTTATAGCCCATATTCCACTCCAGGTATGACTGCGAGGCAGGGAGTGTCGGAGAACAGTTATATGCATAGTTGAATGCTGGGGAAGCATAGTCATGCGCATGCCATACATTGTATGGTAGAAGATTATCGGCTAGGATACACTGTACAAATGACGGTGTGGGAGCATACATCTCGAAAACTGCAGTCAGGTTGCTGACAGGAACTATATTTGCAACGTTTGAATAGTCAGCTCCTCCTGAACATCCCTGCGCAAGATCGTATGTAAGGATTAAATCGCCTGTTTGAACCTCATACTTAAGCATCTTGACGCTTGGCCATGAATATGTAATGTTGAAGTGATGAACAACACCAGTTGTATAGTTAAGAGCATTAAAGCTTGTAAAGTTGCTGAAGGTATATGTGTCACTGGCATCAGAAACATTCCAGTCAGACCACTTAACGCCTGGCCTTAGATTAACTGTATAGTTTCCTATGACGGTCATAGGAGTTCCATTCCAGGGATTTATTGCTGTAAATGGATGCTTAGCTGGCTCGAAGCCTGACCAACTTGCTGCCAACCATGGTATGTATGTACCATTGGGAGCCGGAACAGCCATAGCTGCTTCTGTACCAGTATCGACAATGGCAGAATACACACTATTTACCAAGAAGAAATTAACCTGGTCTACCGCATTAGTAGTTCCAATAGAATATGTACCACCCGTATAATTCGGTTCCTGCATTGTAGTTGTTGGAGGAGTCCAAGGTGTCGCTCCTGTAACAGTACTAACCTGATTGTCCACTGTAGCAGCACTATTGTAATAGATATGCCCTGAGGATTCGGGCGCGTTTAAACCACCCATAATATTTCCTACCCCAACATATGTTAAGGACATACCAATAGCAACCGCCAAAACAGCCAGCACTAATAAATAGTGCCTACTTTTTCCCCTTTCGGTTTTAGCCATAGCTAAATTGATTGAAATGATCTATATAATTGTTTTGAGAACAATCGATTGCTAGATTCTAAAATTATGCAGGAAAATATCGTAATTAATTTTTAATTTAGCCGCCTCAAGAGGATATACCTTAATAATTCTCATTTATTTATTTTTTGTATAAAATCTAAAAACTGTATCTGAGTTCCATTTACAAAATTATCTCCCCTAACTACCCAAGTAGTAAAAAGGAAGACCCAGTGTTTATAAAGAATAATAGGAGAGATCCAAAAATTTCAAAAAGTTTTCTTTGAAAATGCGGGAGAGGGAGATCCAAGACCTATACCTTAAAGTGCGAGTCAAGATATTCTACGATTGTATTTGGGATATCAATTGTTCGATAACCAAATATTGTGAACTTTTTCATGTTCTTGCCTTTATTAACAAGGATTATTACATTATCCCTAAAACTATCTTGAGAGGATTTCTAATAAGTTACTTGATTTCCAGTGGATTCTTCCTATACTTGACATAATACAGCAAAACTGTGATCTCAGGTGATATTTTCAATGTTCTTTTCTGCATTTATCTGTATTTTTATTTGATTTTCATGTAAATGTACATAGCTTACGCTATCCCTGCACAATCTTAAGGGCATGAACATTGTATCCGAAGCATGCAAACATGAATTTCACCCTCACCCTTCTCACAAGTGTGACCATGACATGTGAAAAGTGAAACATCCTCTTCATGACAGCATATGGATATTCCACCAGTGATCTCTTTCTTGAAATTCTTAGATTTCTCCTCACAGATTCGATGGACAGCTTATGATCCCTCACAGCTCTGTCCATGGTACCATCAATTCCCTTGGGATCACTGCCAAAAT
>JAMCUH010000011.1 GCA_023379435.1 Thermoplasmatota archaeon
ATTGTCTATGGTCATGAATTTCATTATAGCACCATAGATGATGATTACCAAAAGTCATTCATAACCATAAATGGGCATGGAATAAATGGCATGGACGGAATTACTGCCAACAAAACCATAGGATCGTACTCGCACATCGATCTTGAAAGGTACGGCAGAAGAATAAAGGATTTTGTGAAAGGGTAGAATAATATCTGTATGCTCGTAACCATTATTTCCGGTATGTGATCACTGCACCATATCCAGAAGATTTTCGGTGACAGGATCACCATGACCTGCTACCAGTGATGAGACATTTATTTTTTTGAGAATTTCGGAAAGCTGTTTCCTTGTCATTTTCCCGATGTCCATGGCGTTTGGAATCGGAAATGATTCTGGAAAAATAACTAGCTTCCCATCCTCACCATGGGCGCTGTCCCCTGTTATGAGAAAATTATCATACTGCAAGACATACTCCTCCATGAAAGGCCGACCGTCGGAAAGAACAACGCTTGCTCTGAAAGCTTTCATTTCCCCGGGAAGCTTTGTCCCATCATCGTATTCAGTGAACTTTCCTATCCTGTGGTATTTCCTGCTCAATTCTGCCCTTTCTGTAAATGGCCCGGTGGGTTTTGGAAGGAAAAGCGGAACGTTAAGAGATGTGGCAAGCCTGTTTCCTCCCCTGAGATGAGAGTAATTTGTGATTATGACGGCTTCAGGTTCCCCAAGAGTTCTCACAGCCTCCTGCAGTTTCGGAACTGCCGGCGGATCTATAAGAATGGCCTTTCCATTCTTAATGACAAGATGGCCCATCTGCTCTATACCGATCTCAGGATCATTTGAACTCCATGAAAAAATACTCTTTGTTACTGGAATTAACATAATCAATCATCTTATCATGGGATAAAAAGTTGATTTCAGATGCCGAGATTTCCCCATCTTTTGATGATACGGGAACCATTGATCTCCATGCTTCTGTACTTCGTCAATGTGTTCACAGCGCTTCAACCTATCCTTGTGACCATCTAACTTAATCCCTGGTGTTTCCATATTCCAGCCATTTTCCATTGATACTGAACCCATCATAACCTGTTAATTCAAATCATGGATGCCTGGATTTTGTTTTTTTCTGCTCCAGAATCGGCGGATGATATTGCCATAAGGTTAAATATTGTTTTTTAATTTACATCGGCTCAATATGCCAAAACCATCACAGCCAATTATGAAACCAATGGAGATCCTAAGGAGATCCGTTGAGAGAAATATACTGGTAAATGTAAGAGGAAACCGGGAATATTCTGGTGTTCTGGATGGATACGATATATACATGAACATCGTTCTGAAGAATGCAACTGAAACCATCAACGGAGAGAATAAAGGCTCCTTTGGAACCCTCCTTGTGAGAGGGGACAATGTTGTTTTTGTGTCTCCTTCAGGAGGTGATTCGGCTTGAGCACCGGAACCGCATCCATGGGAAAGATAAATAAAAAGAAGGTACATATAACATGCAGAAGATGTGGTCATCATTCTTATCATATAAGGGAGAAGAGGTGCTCTCACTGTGGATTCCCAGCCCCTAGACTCAGATCCTATCACTGGGCAAAAGCCAAGTGATCACTGCGCTGTAATAGGCGTGGTTGGGGATACACCTGTAATCGATAACATTATTCTTGGATTGCGAACGCTCCAGCATCGCGGACAGGAGTCTGCCGGTATTGCTGTTTATGACGGATCAATCATTAAACTTAAGAAGGGTATGGGGTTAGTCTCAGAGGTTTTTTCCCATCGTGAGCAGAACCTTTCCGGAAACTTTTACGGAAACGTTGGCATCGGACACACCAGATACTCCACACAGGGCTCGAAGAATCTCGAGAATGCTGGCCCATTCGTTGTATCCAGCTCCACAGGCTATCTGGCAGTATCTCACAACGGCGAGATAACCAATGCGGAGACCATAAGGGAGGAATTGAAGAGAAAGGGATCCGCGTTCCTCACTGGCTCCGATACAGAGGCAATGCTGATGGAGATTGCCAGGGATGTGGGTGAACTTGGGATATATCCTGGATTGAAGATAGCCATGGGTAAGCTCAGAGGATCATATTCCATAGCTCTCATGATCAATGACACTCTTTATGCAATCAGGGATCCCAATGGATTCAGACCACTTGTGATTGGGAAGGTTGATAACTCATACATTGTTTCTTCAGAAAGCTGCGTTTTTGATGTTCTTGGCGGGGAGATGATCAGGGACGTCAGGCCAGGTGAGGTCATTGAAATGACACCAAAAAGATACACGACACTTTTCCAGATCAGACCCAGAAGGATATCGCACTGCATGTTTGAGTACGTGTATTTTGCCAGACCCGACAGCATCATAGATAACATTGAGGTGTTTTCCACAAGGATCAAACTCGGAAAAACACTTGCACGTGAATCCCCTGTGTCTGCGGATATTGTGATTCCAGTGCCGGACTCTGGCAGGGCACAGGCCCTGGGATTTGCAGAGGAATCAGGCATACCCTATAACGAGGGTCTCATAAAGAACAGGTTCTCTGAAAGAACATTCATCATGCCAACGCAGATGGAAAGAAAAACTGCAGTTAGACTGAAGTTAAATCCAATAAGATCGGTAATTGAGGGAAAGAGGGTCGTTCTTGTGGACGACAGCATCGTCAGAGGAAACACAATCAAGCACATTGTATCCATCCTCAGGTCGCATGGGGCAAGGGAGGTCCATGTGAGGGTTGGTTCGCCGCCAATCATTGCACCATGCTATTTTGGTGTTGATATGAAGACAAAGAGTGAGTTTATTGCCAGAAGCAGAAGTAATGAATCCATAAGGGAAGAAATAGGTTCAGACTCACTGGCATACCTCAGCATCGATGGCCTTGTTTCTGCCATTGGCATGGAAAAGGATAACCTCTGTCTTGGCTGCCTTACGGGAAAATATCCGGAACCCATACCGGGTCAGATAAAAATCAGGCAGAGTGAGCTCGAGAACTATTAACGCGTTTTTTCCTTCCCCTGTTTTCACGAATCCTCTCTATTTCCCTGGATATCCTGTTCTTCATTTCCTCTGCATCAACTGAACCGCCAACCATATCTGCCCTTATACATATTGCCAGTTTGTTTGCCACAGCTCTTGAAATCTTTCCCCTGTACTCCTTCGGTAGAGAGCTTATGCCGGCGTATTTGAATATCAGACCGTGCTTTGGTGACGGTGACCCGGTGGACGTATGTTTGAAGAGTGCCTTTTCTGCACCCATTACCTGGATAGCTCCGGACGATAGGTGAGCAAGCCTCCTCAATCCGCCCCCCCTCTCAAGAAGTTCTGAAGCTATATCAGGACCGGCAAATGAGCAGGTGTTGGGCATGATTCCCATGATTGATGATCTTATGCTATCCACCATAACTGATCTTAGATCGCAGAGATTCCTGCCCTCATTGAGTATCCTCTCCAGATATGAAGGCACAGACCGACCTGCGCCTTCCCTGAAGAGCCTGCATGGATCTTTCTTAACAGCATCTTCCACAAAATAGATTCCGAAACCCAGAATTCTCTCATAGTAAAGATTGATTATCCTGTCCAGTTCCTTTCTGAACTGCACCTGCTTTATGATGGCCTGATCAGCGGTGAATTCTTCCCTTATTCTTTCCCTTGCGAATTTCAGTGTTATTTCTCTCAGGTCGGGAATGACGTCTGCCGGAATGTTTTCTACTTCCGGTGTTTTTCCATTCCTTAGATCCCTCAGTACTCCTGAAGGATCCTCCATGAGTTTTCTGAACCTGTACCTTTTCCCGTCCTTCTCCAGACCGTACCACATCACCCTTTCCGTCATACATCACCGGCTCCAAAAAAATTCTGTCAAAATCCACTACCTTCAGGTCATGAATATCTTCCACCGATACAAGCATTTTCCCGGTGCCAACAATATCATTTTCTTCGGAAACGACGCATACCCTTTCCCCCTTTCTGGGTGAACCGAGGACAGCTTTTATCCCACCTGGGAACAGATCAGATCCGTGGGAGATATTCCTCAGGGCACTGTTCTTCACAACAATCTTAGGCATGTCACGGAAGATGAAATCCATTGGAATCAGCGACCTTTCCGGAACATGGGAGATGAAGTCATCTGAGAGCTGCTGTAGAGTGATCATTCTCTCCTCATTGAACGGTCCGGTGGAAATTCTCCTGAGCTCCTTCATCTGTGCTCCCGTGCCGGCAAGCAATCCCATGTCTGTACAAAGAGTTCTCACATATGTGCCGGAATCACACTTGACACTCATGAGAACATCCCTGCCGGAAATTTCAAGGACATCAATTGCATATATTCTCCTGACACGCACTGCCCTGAGAACTGCTGATCTCACGGGAGGAAGCTGGTATATTTCTCCAGTGAATTCCTCCGTTAGCTCATGAATCCTCTTCTCCCCGATGTCGCCATGGAAGCCAATGACGAAAACATAACTTTTCGGATATTCGTGAACTATATCAATCAGTTTCACTGCCTTGCCCAGTGCCATCACGAGAACGCCGGACGCACCAGGATCAAGAGTACCAATATGACCAACCTTGCTTTCTCCTGTTATGGTTCTCACCCAGTGGTCGATCTGGTGACTGGTTGGACCCTTCGGCTTGTCAATCACTACGAAACCGTCCAAGGATCTATTTCCTCCATTTTTTTAAGTACAATTGAAAAAACCTGTTCTGCATTGAGATTATCCGTATTAATGACAATATGGTAAGGCTCCATGGATGACATGTCGATGGAATAGAATTCCATGTATCGCCGCAACTCTGAATTCTCCCTCTCCACAATCCTCCTTCTCACATCATCCAGTGTGCCCTTTTCTCTGCCGGCAACCCTTCTTACCCTCTCATCAAGGCTGGCGGAGAGCCATATCCTGACGGCACCTATACCGTTTCGATACGTGAGCCATCCCGAAAGTCTTGAATCTGCCACAACATTATCCTTCGTCCTCAGGAAAGATATGCTCTGATCATCAATGCTCCTGTCCACAGATGGATTCTTTTCGGCGTATATGCTGTATTCCTCTATGGTCATTCCGGATTTGCTTGCCATATCTCTGAAAATATCTCCAGTGGAAAAATAATCCAGGGAGAAATGGTCACAGAGGTATCTTGAAAGCGTTGACTTGCCGCAGCCTATCTGACCGCTCACAGTGATTCTCATTGGGTGATACCGTTCTCCCTCATCTTCCTGAGTTTATAGGCGAAGTCAACCCATTTTATCACCATGGTGACGAAGTAACCGAAAACGAGGTTTGCTATGAGATATATGAGGATCCAGGATGGCATTATCCATACCTTTGAAGTTGCTATGTTCACACCATATGCCCATGGAAAGCTTATGAGCTTGTATGACAGATCGTATATGAAGGTATCAAGCCATATCCATATGAGTAACGTGAATACAGTGAGAACCATGAGGGGCTTCATGGTGTTCATGGTGATCTGCTGTGTTTCGGCCATGACTTCCATCTGTTTCTTCCTCAGCTTCTGTATCTTGTCCCTCTGACCGCTGGCCATTGCCTTCCTTATGGCCTTTGAAAATGCCCTTGTATGAAGCTGCATCTTCCCCATTCTGAGCCAGTCAGTGAAGAAGTACCTTGGAATTGATGTTATGAGACCAATGATTATCCCTGACAGGAATATGGTCATCAATGGAAAGGCAAGGTGAAATCCTATGAGAGGACCAAGGACATAATTTGCCGCCCCACCAATGGCATCCCTTGCAGTTGCATTTGATATAACAATGAGCATGAGTATCATGACAAGGAAATACATCATCTGAAAACGCAGCGCTTTCCTCTGCGCTTCTGACATGGCGGGTACATTTCTTGTCGGTGTCTGACCATTACCTGGCACTTGTCAACCCCTCCAGTATTTTTCCTGCTGCTATTTCAGGGCTTCCCTCAGGATTGTTCACAAACATTACCGTCGCTCCTGTATATACTGAATACGCTACTGCATAATATCTGTTTATGTTCTGCTGGTTCGTTATGTCTTCAATCGTGTCATTGTCACGGTTTCTGGTTCCGTCCCTTCTCCTCCGCTCAAGAATGAGTTTTGGATCTGCCTCAACAAGGTAGAACGCTGAAACCTTAAGCTCCCTGAGAACCCATTCCGGCAAACCCGGAAGGAACCCATTGGGTGACTTTATGGACATGTGCGTATCTATGATGACATTGTCCATTCTCCCTATGGCAGATGAAGCCTTCTTCTGAAGGTTTATCTGTGTATCCACCGGAAGCTTTCTCAACTGATCCCTGTTCTCAACGAGATTTATCTCCTTTGCAAGCTCGAACATCAATGTTCCATAGGAGATCACATCATACTGTGATTTCTTTGACACCAGCTCGAGGACCGTGGTTTTACCCACACCCATTACACCGGCAATGATAATTCTCATCAGGCACCGGAGAAGAACTGCCTGATGACAGGATGCATTTCCATCAACTGCTCCTTGCCCATGGCCTCATAGAACTGAATCACGATACCCACTGCAAGCAGTAATCCAGTGCCGCTGGTCTCCCCCACGGTACCTACAAGATCAGCCATGGCAGCGAGAAATCCCACGGCGGCACCGCTGAAAACCGTTACCGCTGGTATGTACTTCCTCAGAACCCTTTCCATGACCTTCGGGTCCCTCCTGAAACCTGGAATCTGCATGCCACTGCTTCTTATCTGTTTCGCAACGGCAGCAGGACCCATGTTTGTGGTTTCAATCCAGAACTTGGCGAAGATTATGCTTGCTATGATCATGAATGCAAGGAATGCTATTATGTGAACACCTTCCTCCCAGGCAGCATGCCCGAATAGAACGGATTGGTAACCGGCAGGGTTTGCTATGGGGAATAGCCAGTCGGCCAGACCTTGCGGTGTGGAAAGGTAAAACGCCAAACCTCCGGTTGGTGTTGTACTTGATATGAGGCTTCCGTAGAGCGATAACTGTGCAGATGTCGGATATGCCCCCAGCAGGGGGTTGTGGCCAAGTATGGGAACATGGCTCAACACTGGAGAATTCCAGAAAAGAAGTGTCCACATTGACACGTTGGCAAGAAGTGCCGTTGCAAGAATCACAGGTATATTGGATGCGTAGAGGAGCTGTATGGGATATCTGCCCCTTGCACCCCTCACCCGTTCATGACTTATGGGCAATTCGATCTTACTGCTCTGGAAATAGGCCACAACGAAGAATATCAGTAATGTTCCTATGAGAGCAATAACAGGGTTCGGATTGGCAAAGAGAAGCTGTTCCATTCCACTGCTGCTTGTGAAGAATGAAGCAGGTGCGTGGAAAACAAGATAGAATATTTTCGGAATTGTACCAGCGGGAGGATTCGTTATGGACATAACAGCTGACGGTGTAATGGCTATCCAGTTGAATGCACCTGTTATGAGCTGCTGGGAAACACCGGCAGCGATGAAAAGTGAAACGCCTGAACCTATACCGTATTTTGATACAAGTTCATCAAAGAGGAAAACAAGGTATGACCCGATGAACAGTTGCATTATTATGATTGTCTGCGCAAGAAATTCACCGTATCCTGGAAAAACACTGTTCAGTGATGAAACAAAACCTGTATCAGGAACAAGGTAGCCGAATGCCTGAGGTATGGCCTCAACAAATATCATAACAATTATGAGGAGTTTCTGCACACCCTGGTATATTGCCTTGTCCTCGGAGTTTGAAAGATCCAGATTGAATATCTTTGCTCCTGAAAAGAGCTGCATTACGATGCTTGCCGTCACAATGGGACCGATGCCCAGATCCATCAGTGAACCTTCGGCACCTGCAAATATTGCTCTGAATGCCTGAAAAACATCAATGCTGTCCTTCACGTTGAGACCGTATACGTATACATTGGTCAGAACGAAATATAGAAGAACAACCAGTGCGGTCCACATTATCTTGTACTTGAATGCCACATGCCCCTTTGCCTTCTTTACAGCCGGAAGCTTTGCGGTGAGATTCTCAAGACCGTACAGCTTGCTCTTTGGACCGACGTAACTGGCAACAAGATAGATCAGACCGAAAACAGGGAAGAGAATGACTGCCGCTATTATCTCCATTCCCAGAGGGAAATGTGAGAAGTACTCCATTGCATAGAGCAAAAGAATGTAAACAATGGCTATGGGTATTGCAACCCTCTTATTCCTCTGAATTTCAGCCATCTACTTCTACCGTGGAACCTGAAACGGAGAGTTTCCTAATAGCCTTTTCGGTTGCCCTTGGAACTACTATATTACTTTTGATATCCAGGTTACCGGAACCAAGAAGTTTTGTATACCCGGCACCCTTGAGATCGATCTTCAGAACATCATCACCGGATACAAACCCCTTTTCCTTCAGCTTATCAATAGAACTGCCCAGTTCCCTCAATGTTATTGGTCTCTCCCTTTTCACATGATGCGAGTGAAAACCCTTTCCTCCGAAGTGCAGAGGATCATTTTTCACGTACCATATCCACATGTGTTTTCCCACACCCGCGTTGCCGGAGCCACCTTTCTTTCCTTTGCCTCTTCCGGCTTTCATTCCCCTGCCGTAATGGCCGCCTCGAAGTTTCTTAGTTCTTGTCCTCACCATTGAGATCACTTCCTGGTTTCAGCATTTTTCTTATTAGGGTGTTTATATCCTTCCCTCTGTATCCAGACGAGCCACCCTGGGTGTATTGCTTTCTGATCTTTTCGTAACCACCCTTTGGAGGGTGAAGCCTGAAAACTGGAACAGCATTGCTTATTCCATTCATTGTAACTTTTCCATTCAGGATTGAATCGGCCATATCACTGAATGTCTTAAACCCTGTCACTGATTCAAGGCCATCCTCTTCAGGTTTTTTTCTTCCTTTCAGGAGGAGCCTGTTCCTTAACAGGAGTTCAAGAGTATCCCTGTCTATCTCTCCCCATGTTACGTAGTCTTTCAGCTTTCTGAGCATGCCTAAAGTCTGCTTGTCATCCCTCACAAGAACCATGTGATTGATCCTGTGCAGCCTTAGAAGAGAAGCAGTATCCTCTGCCTCCTTCCTTATGCCAGTGCTTCCCCTAATTCTTATTACTGCCAGCATTTAAAACACTCCCTGCGTAAATTGGTGTGCTCAGCACGATCTTTGGATTGATCCTCACCTTTGATGCCTTCAGAAGAGCATCATAACATGCAAGTGAATAATTCACCGTTGTTTTCGTGTGCCCGGATGCCAGACCCCAGGCATCTTCTATACCAGCCATCCTGAGTATTACCTTTGCAACATCTCCGACGGCCCTGCCCACACCCCTGGGGGCAGGCTTCAGCGTAACAACAACGGAACCTGACTTTCCAGTTGATGCATAAGGCATTGTG
>JAMCUH010000012.1 GCA_023379435.1 Thermoplasmatota archaeon
GCAACCTCATCCGTGATCTGATCCTCAATGGCTGCCGGGATCAGGATGTCAACATCGGACTCCAGAAGCTCTTCATTTGTCATCCTGGTAGATCCAGGGTAGCCTGAGACGCCGCCAGTCTTCTGCTTGTGCGCAAGAAGTTTTTGGAAATCTATACCATCTTTACTGTATATTCCGCCTCTTGTGTCTGAAACGGCGACAACCTTGGATTTGAACAGTTCCTGAACAAGCTTTACAGCAAACTGACCAGCATTACCGAATCCCTGCACCGCAACGGTAGCTTTAGAAAGATCCATCTTCATCCTCTTGGCTACCTCTCGAAGGGCGAACATTCCTCCCCTTGCTGTTGCATCCCCCCTTCCCTTGGAACCACCGATTTCCAATGGCTTTCCAGTTATTACACCAGGAGCGGATTTTCTTGCTATGGTCTCATATTCATCCATCATCCAGGCCATGATCTGAGGGGTTGTATATACATCAGGAGCAGGGATATCAATCTCCGGTCCTATGAACTCATATATGGCCCTCACATAGCCTCTGCTGAGTCTTTCCAGTTCGCCACTGCTCAGTTTCTTGGTATCACAGATTATTCCTCCCTTTGCTCCCCCCAGTGGAATATCTATGATAGCAGTCTTCCAGGTCATCCATGCTGCCAGCGCCTTCACCGTTGACAGTTTTTCTTCGGGATGGAATCTTATACCTCCCTTAACAGGTCCTCTTGCACTGTTATAGTGCACCCTGAATCCTATAAAAACTTTGACTGTTCCATCGTCCATTTTGACAGGAATCTGAACCTGCAAGATTTTCTGTGGTTGTTTCAGTATTTCCAGAGCCTGCCTGTCTATATCAATAACCTTTGCCGCCTTTTCGAGCTGTTTCTGGGCCATTTCAAATGGATCTTCTTTCTCCATCTGAACCATCTGTTCACTCATAGCATATCACCGCATGAGATTTTTCATGCATATCAGTATATTAAAAAACTAATTTAATTTTCCCTGATAGGGTATGGCACCCCATTCAGCTGTTTATTCTCTTTCAATTGTTTCGTAAGTGTGATAAACCGTTGAGCCTAGGAAATTAGTAATTGTCAGAAACAATAAATTCTGGAGACAATAAAATAGCTACTTTTAAAGAAGTAACATATCAATTCAGTGCAGGAATACTTTAATAAGTGAAAAGACTATGTTAAAATAAACTTACGAAATCTTTAAATATAAACTTTTGATACTAACTTAGAATGAATAAAAAAATCTCAAGAGTCGTTGCCATAACAGGTAATGACATCGTCATAGGGATAGATGGTGAAATACCTTTGAGAAGCAAAGTATATACCAGGGATGGAAACGTTGCAGGAAGGATATGGAAAATCATGGGAAGGGTTTCTAGGCCTTATGGCGTTTTCAAGAATCAGGCAAACTTTAGCTTCAAAATAGGTGACATTCTTGAGATTATGGAGAAGAGGTGAACTGAATGGAAGAGAAGGAAAAGAAAAGAACTGGAATAGATGAGATAACAAAATGTCCAGAGTGCGGATCAACACAACTCATACGTGACTACGAAAGGGGTGAGCTAATTTGCAATAAGTGTGGTCTCGTCATTGATGACAGTTACATTGATCAGGGTCCTGAATGGAGAGCATTTGATTCTGAACAGAGTGACTCCAGATCAAGAGCTGGATCGCCCATGACATACACCATACATGACAAGGGTCTTTCCACCGACATATCGTGGAAGAACAAGGATTCCTACGGTAAATCCATACCCACTAGGAACAGAGCACAGCTGTACAGATTGAGAAAATGGCAGAAAAGAATAAAGGTATCCAATGCTGCGGAAAGAAATCTTTCACAGGCTCTACAGGAACTTGAAAGGATAGCGTCAAACCTAAGCATTCCAAACGACGTCAGGGAAAGTGCCGCTGTGATATACAGAAAGGCAGTGAAGCAGAACATGATAAGGGGAAGGAGCATAGAGGGCGTTGTTGCAGGGTCAATTTACGCAGCATGCAGAATAACCAATGTCCCAAGAACACTTGATGAAATTGCATCTGTTACGAGAGTGAAGAAGAAAGAGATAGGTAGGACCTACAGGATAATGAGCAGGTATCTTAAACTCAACATTCTGCCTTCAAAGCCTGATGACTATGTCAACAGGTTCTGCAGCAAACTGAAACTTTCCGTTGAGGCAAGGAGAAAAGCATCAGACATTCTCAAAATGGCGAGGGAAAACGATCTTACTTCCGGAAAAGGACCTACAGGAGTTGCAGCAGCCGCAATATACATAGCGTCGCTTTCAACCGGAGAAAGAAGGACCCAGAGGTCTGTTGCTGAGGTTGCTGGTGTGACAGAAGTGACCATCAGAAACAGGTACAAGGAACTTACAGAAAAACTCGAACTTAACGTTGAAGCAGCTGAGTAAACAATCAGATTGAGTCAACTATCTGAATCGACTTCAAAATCTCCTCTACAACTGAGGAGAATCCGTTTATTTTTAAATTATCTATGCATATTTTTAATTCATCTTTTTTTGACGATATATGAATATTTGTATCATTATCCGGTTTCAGCGCCTCCTCGTAAAGGAATGGTTTTGTACGTGGGTTTTTAACATCAATAACAACACTTATTTTACATTTCATCTGTGATGATTGGATGAATATAAAATACCAAATTAACCTTTCCCCAGTAAAGCGGAGGTTGCCGAGCCAGGTTAAAGGCGACAGACTCAAGATCTGTTTCCGTAGGGTTTCGCCGGTTCAAATCCGGCCCTCCGCAAAAAAATATTATTTATAATATGAACGTACAGATTTGGCAATTTTACATGAACCTGATATTTCATTCTGATCAGTGTCGAATGTGCTGCCTTGACTTTTGTGCTTTCTTTGTTAAATCGCAGAAAAGAAGTTTTTAGGATTTGGACAGAGCCTCAAGCTTGCTCATTATGGTGTACAGAAATGCTCTCCCATGGGAAGGCACATTTGGGTCATTTGTAAGATCATCAAGGGTGGACATAACAGTGGCACACCTCAGGTCAAATCTCTGGTTTTGGTTTTCCATTTTTGCCTTAGATTCTGCCGCCATTTTCCTGATGTTTCTGGGAACGGAATTGTCGCCAGACAGTTCTTCCAGAAGGTATAGTACTTCCTTATACAGTTTTTCATCCATAGCAATCACCCCATCAATATCTGCCCCATGTCCTTAACGGCAGTAAGAACCATCATCGTCTTTGATCCCCTTATTCCAGGAATCTTGCTGAGCTCCTCCATGAGGAATTCCTGTAATATCCAGAATTCAGGGAATCTTACCTTTATAATTATGTCGAATTCACCTGTAACGATGAACACGTCCTCCACATTCTTGTGGACGGATAGACTCTTTGCCACAGCTTCCACTCGGTTCACATCCACAACTATTCCGACAACTGCAGCCACTATCTTATCATCGTAATAACGTTTCAGGTTCTTTTCTACGCCAGTGATTTCCATGGGAACACTATGCATTCTGAATATTGAAGAGCTATAACAAGTTTCTTAAATTCGCTGGTAAATAAAATGGTTAGACAAACTTGAGCAAGATTGTTAGGAAGAGAGGATATAAATAACCTGCACAGTGGATAAAAGACAGTTGCAACTTATACAGGTATATAGTAATGTATTTTTAATGCACTACATTAGAACCTTTAGCATTATACCTCTTTTTTTAAAATTGTACTTAGAAACATTCCCGTATCCCATTCGGATTAGTTCCTTGTTGACAAAGATTCTATTCTTTAGATACACATATGCAAGAACTCTGCCATTTGTTTCCTTGAATTCCGGGTCAGTCTGGAGCATTACCATTTTTCCCTTTACGTATTTTTTCAGGTATTCAATGGTATGATCAATCTTATCCTGAGATAAATCAACTCCGAGGAATCCCACAATTGTTCCGTCATTTAGAATAATATCTCCTTTATCCGTGACTGTTTGGACCTTTTGAAGTTTCTTATTGAAATTTACATCACTCCTGTCCTCAGGTGGATCTATATCAAAAAGTGAAGGCATGTATTCTTTGTCGTGTTTAAAACATACTCTTTCGTTTCTTCTGATAATATCAATAGTATCTTTGCAGTCTTTATTTGGGCTGCCATGTTTCAGCCTTTCATGAACTGCTATTAAAAAATGTTCATTGATCTCGTAGCCTATAGAATTCCGTCCAAGATCACATGCTGCTTTGAGGGTTGTTCCGCTTCCCAGGAATGGATCAAGTATGGTTTCACCGGTAAAGCTGAACATCCTTATCAGGCGCGCAGGTAACTCTTCAGGAAACATTGCTTCATGCTGATTTTTCCTTTCTCCCGGAAAAGTCCAGTGACCAGAAAAATACTCTTTCCATTCTTCCTTTGATAACACTGATGAACTTTTGTTTATCCCTGTGACATCTTTTCTTTTTCCAGGTTTTTTGAATATAAGGATGTATTCATAGTCTATCTCAAGCAGTCCGTTGGGTGGATAAGGGTATGAACCCATTATGTTTGAACCTCCTGAAGTATTCATTGTGGTCTTTTTCTGCCATATGATGGCACCCATGTAGTCATATCCTATTTTTTCACATTGCAGTATAATTTCTGAATGAATCGGAAGTACCTTATACCTACCGAAGGATGAACTTCTAAGAAACTGGTCACCAACGTTTATGGAAAGACGTGTCCCATCCTTGAGAACACGATAGCACTCCTTCCATACTAGATACAGGTCCTTCAGGTAATCGTGCAGTGTCTGTCCAAATCCAATCTGAGGGTAACTTCCATAATCCCTGATGCTCCAGTAAGGTGGTGATGTTACAACTAAATCCACACTATCACTCTGAATTTCATTCATTGATCTGGAATCACCGATAATGATCATATGAGATGGCATGGTTTCCTACCATACTATGAGAAGATCGGTTTATAAATGATCTTGTTTCCCCATTAACGAAATTAATGGATTAAAATCCGACATTTTTGAATGTTGTGAAATCCTGAATTCGTATCTTATCATGAAATATAAACATTTGAAACACAAGAAAAAAATTTATCAATCTAAGTTCATGCCAAAAGAGAGTATTATACCATTGGATCCATGCGTACAAATGAGGTTAAAGAATTCCAGGAATGAGTTTACCCATAACATATCAGATACGGACGTAAAGGAAATTCAGATAAAATGTGTTCAAACCAGTGGCCTGTCTATTTTACGCTACGAACAAAAGAAGATTAAAGGGGGTAAGATCATAAAGCTATATAACAAAAAAAGTGAGGACTGAATGGCTATGAAAGGAATAAGGCGGCGTTTAGATAGTTTAATATGTGGTCTGCTTGAAGGCTATCTGTATAAAGACATAAAGATACAACTTCAGAAGCGGGCGTTAGAAACTACGGCAGACTACGTCCTGAAGAATATGCTAAACGTAAATTCTTGCAAAACGAGATTTGAGGTTCTGGACAAAGCAATGAACAATATCTCCATAGAGGACGGATTGGTCTTGGAATTCGGGGTATGAAGAGGAGCGTCGATAAATTATATTGCAAAGAACCTACCAAGCAATAGAGAATATGGTTTTGACTCATTTGAAGGATTACCAGAAACGTGGCGTGATGGTTTTGATAGGAATACTTTCCAAATAAGCGATAAAGTCCTTAAAAATTGAAATTTTTAGATAATGTTGTTTTAATTAAAGGTTACTTTGACGAAACGTTACCGGTTTTTTTAAGAACGCCACCCTACCAATTGGTTTCATGCACATTGATTCTGATTTGTATTCAAGCGCAAAAAGTATATTTAATAGTGCAGGTAAACTAATAAAGAGCGGTCCAGTAATTGTTTTTGACGAATTCTTTAACTATCCGGGATGGGAAATTAGAGAACTCAAAGCCTTCAACGAATTTACTAATGAGAAAAATATAAAATATAAATTTATAACATATGATCAGAGACACGAACAGGTGGCATTAAAAATCTTATGATGCCTCAGCCCATTGATTCATAAGGCGGAAATCGTGTCTCATTCTGATGGAATTTGCTAAGACAGACTTATATCTGAATTATTGAAGCCAAATGACAGTAAGGGTACTGGAACATCTTTGAGAAGATTACGAAATGTTAAAGGGGTCTAGGAAATGTTAAACATAAAATCCAGAATGGAAATGGGCAGAAGGTAATACAGATGGTATGATATGGCCAGGTACTTAAGGCAAATTATCGGCAGTCAGTAGAAAGTTCAGGGAGAACTGTGTGAGCAGAAGCAGAGTAGGACTGAAAGCTTAGGAGCAACGGAGATTCTGGATATGCGACTATATAAATCAGGGAGCGAAGAATGAGGTAAATGCGGAGAATTGAACGATGATAAAAGGGAAAATGAGAAAATATCGATTTATGTGTGACTATCTGGAGGATTTGTTAAATGGACAAAGAGAGATAGAAAATTATAAATATATTTGAATTCATTTCAATTGTCTATTTTGTGCATTCTTCATTTGGCGTATACACGCAGGGCAGTTCAGCCATCATCTCTAAATATCTATAGGGGTGCGCAGCAGATTGCCGCTTGATGAACTATCAAAGGATATTATACGTAAATTCCAATGGCCGATCAGTGGGGGTTCGCATTTTACGAACAAGCCTTCTGTTTACAAAATGGCAAAGGAGTTTCATGTTCATCCAGAAGTTATTAAAAACAGGATAAACTACTTGTTGGAAACGGGATTGATTCGGGGGGTAAAGTTTTACGCCGACAGCAGGTTTATGCCCTGGAATCGGTACTTCATTTTGACTCGCGCAGGAAAAAGTTCCGCTAAAGAAATTTTTGACCATTTTCCAGAATTTCCTCAGGTAGAACGTGTGATTTTTGGTACCCTTAAGTTGCCGTTCTTCGCAGACTCTAAGGTTGATGCAAACGTCGAAAGAGAGTTTTCTAGCATTTCCCTGATTGCATCAGATGATTCGGAGATGAAAAAGCAATTGCACGACCTGGAAAAAACCCTTGATCACGCGTTGGATTTTATAGAAATTATGAATGACTCTCCTCATAAAGAGAGACTGATATCTCCAAGCGAGCAATTGGTTCTGAATGCCGTTATGTACCAAAACCCTCTATCAATGAGTATAAATAAAATTGCTCGGGAACTCAGAGTACCAGCCCGTACAGTTCGCAGGAAGATCACAAAGATGCTTGATGCTGGAGTGATTTACGAGGAGGTTTCGTTTGACACCGATATGGCCCAAGGAGTTCTGCTGCCCAGCATTATCATGACTGGTGACTACCAAAAATGGCTGCCCGCCATAAATGAATCGGAATTCCTGCGAGATCGATTACTATTATACAAGAACTGGTCCAGGTTCTCTTTTTTCATCTTTTACGCAGAAACTTTCTCTATCGTTGATCAACTAATCGTGGCTGCAAGAAAAATTGATCCGGCAAGCATGTTGACGTACAGAAATGGGTCATACAACAATCCTCATGTAAGATACCCCCTGCCTGAAATTGAGGAATGAGCCCAGTGGACTGAGCATTACTTCATCGAGAATTCAAACAACCAGTGTTAGCTGTAGGAATGCGAGTGCTTCATTCCATGAATATCTTGCTATGAGTCTTCATTATCACAGCCTTAAGATCTATGTGAGATACAGGAGTGCTCCATCAACGCAAATAATCTGATGAATATCTTTGGTAAGAACTCTGATATCCCGCAGCTTATCAACAACGTGCTTCACACCATCAACATAGATGTATGTGCTACAAACTCTTACCAGAATGTAGCCATGCACATTCTGGTGCGCAACATGGTTTGAAACAGCGATCAGAATTACAAAAGCATTTTATCGTTCAAGAGCGTTATATAGATTGCCATGACTATAACTCTAACAGCAAATATCTGAGCCAATCTTCTCTTAAGTAACCTGCTTGCAGTGTGTGCACAGATCCAGCCTCCCGGCATACCTCCTGCAATGAAGTGTCCACTGATCCCGAGATTGAGTTATCCGCTAAGGGATAACGGAAAGCAAACATAATACCCAATGTTATAACTCACCACGGGGTTTCTCATCGCAAGTATTATTCCAACGAAACCTCCAAAGAGAAGACCAGGTACTATCTGGAACCCGCCACCAATGCTAATATTACCTGATGCGAAGCCAGCAATCATCCAGGTGGAGACAAGTTTTGTATAGGAAATGAATACATTTCTCTTTACGGTGGGCATGCCAACGCACTTTCTCTTGGGCTAGTATAACGCAATGGCTACCATCATGATACTGGAGAAGAAAAGCAGGTACGTCCCGGGCGTTAAAAATTTCAGTTCAGATCCTAAAAGAAAATCCACTATCCTTGGTATGATAAAGATGTCACTTGCTCTGTAATTCATGTTTCCTTTGTGTGTGTGCTGAATCTGGTTCAGGTATGCATTGATTCCAAGAACAAGAGCTGCATTGTCTATTGCCATATGCGGATGACCAAAACCAACGAAATAGATGAGAAAGGGGATTACAGTATTGAGCCAATTCCATCAATTAAATCGAAGGAGAGACCGAACAGCAAACCTTAGGCTGTTTAAGGGATGTCACGTAAATCATGGACTGAATGAATCTGTATACCCAGAACGACAGAATTGAGCAATTATATTCAATCCCGGCATTGACTTACACACTGCCGGGTGCCATTTCGATACCAGGAAATAATTCATCATCTGCACGTACTTCACCTGCCAGCTTATCTTAGATAACTTCATGGGTATACCTTCATTCTTGCCTATATGTATCAGATCCAGGAAATACGAAAAACTTTTCTTATTTTATTTGCGGTATGGATCTCTCCTCCAAGGGAAAGAGATTAGACATTGGCATTTTCGTCATTCTTAGTGTTAATGTATCTTTGCCTCCGGTCAGCATAACAAGCATCTCAGGCATTTCTTTTCATCATTCCCTATTATTCACGATAAATAGCATTTTTCAAATCCATGTTCATTTTATTTGGTGTATCAACATAAATCATGCCTCGAATGCAGAAATTCCTCAAGAGATTCCAGAAAAATCTCTTTCATGATATTTGTCACATTCCAACACTTTTTGTGTCGTACTACCTAATATATTCATACTGATTTTCTTTCGCGTGGAAAATCCAAAAAATGGAATGAGAAAGATAGCATCTAATGCCATTTTCGCGGTTATAGTAATCGCTCTTCTGGGTACGTCGTTCGAATTGGCACTTGGCCATTCGAACGATAGTCAAACTTCAACCGGAAGTTATTTTCTTTTTCAGACTGGATCAGGAAAGTATACACTTAGCATAAAGGAGACGGGACTTCCAGCGGGTCATCTTTGGAACGTTTCTCTTGGAGGGGACGGCTCCGGTGGTTTTGTAACGGCAATCAATAGCTCAAAATCTACCATAATTCAATTCATGTTGGCAAATGGCAATTATACTTTTACACCTGCCAGTGTGGGTTATGCCAGCAATGTGACCATGACGACTCCCAATCAGATGCCGGATGCTGTATCTATCAGCGGTAGTAACCTAACCTACAACGTTTACTTCAACAAGACGTATGCTGTTAGTCTCATTGAGAGTGGCCTTCCTTCGGGAATGAACTGGATGGCTAATTTAATGGATCTCAGCTATAATGACGTGTCTTCGTCTAACATCACTAACAGCAGCAATCTTGTTTTTGAGTTGGTAAATGGGACGTGGATTGCATCCGCTGTTCCATTTGTCAGTGGCTATAGCGGCTACAACGCGTATTTTAATAATTCCGATCAGTCATACCAGTATTTAAATATTAATGGAGCACCAACGACGGTATACATCCATTTTATAAGGTCGTACAGTATCAATTTTACAGAAACAGGTCTGCCCGCAAACAGCATCTGGAAAATAAACATCGCAGATTCATCGATGGAGAGCAAGGGTAATTTCAATACCGTTTATGCAACGATGGCGGAATATACGTTACCTGAATTTAATGACACCTGGTACTACAGCTTCAGTACATCTGTGCCTGGTGGATACTTTGCCTATCCGTCCAGCGGATCCGTCCAGGTCTCAGGAAGTAACGTTTCAGTAGCGGTAACTTTTTCCACGTCCCCGCCAAGCGGGTATTATTTTTTAAACTTCACAGAGACTGGCCTTTCGCCCGGAACCTCATGGTACGTGACACTTAACGGAAGCACGGAATCATCCACCGCTAGTACGATAACTTTCTCTGTGCTGGACGGAACCTATTCATACATTGTAGGTAACGTAAATGGATACACGCAAATTCCGTCCTCCGGAAATATAACTGTCAGTGGAAGCAACGTTAATCAGACAGTCAGATTCACTTCATCTGCTACAGCTCCTCCAGTGTGGGCATTCATCGGGGCGTATGCAGACTATAGAGTGACATCGGTGTACGATGGCATTATTTCCAGCGGTAATCTGACAATGCAGGCAATTGCCGTCAATCTGACCAACAATACTGTAGCATTGAGTATAACAGGGCAAGGAGTTACTTCCGGAGCAACTAGCAATACTACACTCTACATTAACTGGAATGACTTCTCTTTCTGGCTCGGTAAGGGCCTGATATCAGAATTGAACAGTGGTACCAGCCCAGTGGGCCCGAATGCCAGCGTCAGCACCTCAATAAAAATCAGCACCCCTGATGGAATATTTCTTACAGATAGAGTGGTTTTTTCATCGAACGGGCAGGATGTGAATTTTTACTTTGATATGTATTCAGGGATATTCGTGGCTCTTCTTGAGACGAATACAACTGGTAGCATCAACGCCAATATTACATCCACAAACATTCCTGAAGGTGGCACGGCCCAGCCTTTCTATACGGTATCATTCTCGGAATCTGGTCTCCCAGCAGGCACGGCATGGTATGTCAACCTTAGCAATGGTAAGCTGTACACATCAACGTCAGACACAATATCCATACGGGAAACAAATGGAACATATTCATACTCGGTTGCCTCATCCAACAAGATATTCAGCCCTGCACCAGCTTCAGGTTCAATAACAGTCAACGGAGGATTGGTGTCAGTGCCCATAACATTCTCACAGACACACGGATCAAGCTATACTGTAACATTCTCAGAAACTGGCCTTCCGTCTGGCATACTATGGTATGTGAACTTCAACGGAACAAACAAATCATCCACTACAGGCACAATCACATTCACGGCCCCCAATGGAACGTATTCTTTTACCGTCGGTAACGTTTCTGGGTATTCTGTTTCGTCTTCGTCTGGTTCAATATCTGTCAATGGAAACAGCGTATCAAATACCATCACGTTCTATCCTATCAAGAAATCATCTTCAGGTTCTGGGATACCTGCAGATGAGATATATGGAATCTCTGGAGGGGTGGTATTGGCCGTGGTAATCGTGTCTGTACTTGCATTTATGAAAAAGAGGAAGTGATTCTGCTTGCGGACACTGATCGCATTGGCACTTTTTATTGAGTTTATCTCCTGCTTATCGCAGATGAGCGTAAGATCTGGGCCTGCCACCATTCAAGGCGCTACAATTGCTGGTCACTCAGGCGACTCTATACATTGCTATAAACCGAGCTTACATCTATTTAATCGCATTAGTGGCAACAGCCTATGCTCGAAAACTAGAGAGGGATGCATATGGTTCTAAGACAATACTCAGTTGCCAAAGGATTAGGAATCATTGTAGGCTTTGTTATTTTCGTCATAATAATTGCAATCATCTTTACTCCCTTTCTCCATGTTTTGGAAAGAGGGACTTCAGAGGCTACATTCGGATTCCCATCTTCTTCTGACCTCTCAGGTGCCTCAGGTGTTAACGCTAGCTTTGAAGAGCAGAGAAACCCAAGCCCAACCAATGGAAGTACCCTTGCCTATAACTCCGGCATTGTTTCAGGGAAATATGTCTGCTACAACAGCACCTCCGACGGTTATTTTGAGTTATTTGAGTTCAAGATGTCCACTAACGACAGTAGCAGCGCCCTCTATTCTCATTATTATGCCCAGTACCACACTATCTGGAATGGCAACAAGTCGAAAGACAGCATCTCTGCAAATATATCTACCCTTGGATTTACCTATTTTTATTTTCAGGGAGCTGCATTAATTTCGTATAAGGTATCCGTGGGCTTTAGTGGGAGTTATACATTCCTTCTTGCATATGTTGGCAATGCCCCTGTTGACATTAACAATACTGCGGAAGCTGTTATAATGCAAATGTGATTGCAAGTGTCTGAACAGAGAAGGACGTACAAATGAAAACTCTCCATATGATCGCCAGCTAAGAATAGATCTGGGAAGCGTGAAGCTTGACAGATATTACTCGGGTCAGAGCATCTTATATGACTTCTCTGAAAACACAAAAATATTCATCATACCGAAGAAGAATTCCCTGATAAGGGGATCTAAGAGATGGAGGGAGATCATCCGAAGATTCATGAATGACCAATTGCCGTACTTGAGGGAATACTTCAGAAGAAACTGATCTGAATCCGGATTCTCTGCAGACGAGAGGTCAACAGGCCATATGATATTCCAGAGGAGAAAAGATCGCATTGAGACATCTGGATTCTGTAAACGATTGCTTCACAACCTGATACTTGTGAATGGATAGGGGTCACTTATGTCCCAAAGTCCACAACAAACCTACGTTTATAAAGAATTGAAAAAGCGAAACTGAAAATCGGTTTCTTCATGTTTTATAGGAATAACTGGATATTCAGATCCGCATAGTATCAGTTCTAAAGTCCAGTTTCAATCCTTTTGTTTGAAGTATTTCCACTCCTATTACGGCTGGAAAATCTATATTTTCAAGAAATATGAATTCCGGTTCAGAAACGATAACCCCGTTCAGTTTTAGATTCTTGAATGTCAGGGAACCATGACCCTAGAATTGAAACGGGAATTTCACCGTAAGATACAAATCCAAGTTGTTCTGGCCTGATTCGATTGGGCAATACCGCACTGATATAATTTCGTCCAGCTGCAGAATCTATCAAAGCAGAGACTTTGACACTTTTGATTGTGCCCTTTATTTCAATCTGATCGATGATCAATCCCTTGCAAAAAAGCATCCTTATGTTGGGTTCTCTTTGAACGTCTCAACTTTTCTGGTGGTGTCATTTATTACCAATGCAGCAATCATGCCGGTCTTTTGCTTCTTATCTCCAACTTCTATGTCTCTTGAATAGATAACAACAGCATCCCAATAACTCTGATTGAATTTTGCAGATGCAATCCTAGTAGGTCTTTCTATACCCAAATCTTTAAGGTGCTTTTCAACGGTGAGCCTCACATCTTTAATGTCCATCTGGATTTCTTGATCCGAAGTATAAATGTTATAGTAGGTTTAATAAACATTGTTTTAGTTTCCAGACAATAGATTTTCTCTTGAAAATACAATACGAGAGTAAAGTTTTAGGCTTTGAGAAATATAATTATATTCATACTATTATATTTATGGGCTCGACCGGATTTGA
>JAMCUH010000013.1 GCA_023379435.1 Thermoplasmatota archaeon
CACACCCGGAGGACCGACAAGCAGAAGGTTTCTTCTCTGCCTGGCAGCTATCCTTGCGTATTTTACTGCCTCCTCCTGCCCGATTATCCTCTCCATGGGGTTTGAAGGTATCTTTACGTTGGAGGTATCCCCTATATCCTTTAAATCAAAATTTACGTATGACGGTCCCATGGAACCACTCTTATATCCGAGGGCTTCTTAGTCACCTGTGCTATCTTTGCGCCATAAATTGCCTTAATACCAAGATTGTGCGCAACATCAATTAACCTTTGCGTTATTACGCCTCCGGTTATCACAGTATTTCCCTCGTGAATCCCCGAGAGACCCTCAAAAGTATCTGACACCGGAAAAGAAGCTATCACTTCTCCACTCTCCGAATAAACCTCAGTCATCTTTTCCTTGAGAAGCTGCTCTATCTTCCTTTCGACGCTCCTGTAATCCTTCAGTGAAAAAGCTGGAGACTTTTCCTCACTTTCTCCTTTCTGACCATTTTCCTCGGGTGTCTCAACCACCTGTGTCTCATGCTTTTCATGATGCTGAGGATGCTTTGTAACTTCTTGTTCCTGATCCGTGGAAATTGCATTCTTCCTGGCGTTGTCTGATCTCTCGTTGAAGCTCTTCAGCTCCTCTGTCATTCCCCTCATGGACAGATACTGTGCAAGAGGTGTTTTGTATCTCAGTGCCTTTACTATTTGTTTATATGTGAGCTCCTCAACCTCTGTACCTGGTGGAGCCCTTGCAACAAAATCTATATCCATTACCTGAAGCATTTCCTTGAGAATGAGATCGCCACCCCTGTCACCATCAAGGAACACGATCACTGTTCTTTCCTTTGAAAGATCCTGAACGGTTTTCGGTACATTGGTGCCCTGGACGGCTATCGTATTCTTAATGCCATATTTCAGGAGATTCAAAACATCGCTTCGGCCTTCCACTACAATTATGGAATCGGAATCTTTAATTGCCGGGCCTGCAGGCAGCTTCTCGTCTCCGTATGATATGATCTCGCCCTTTTCCACCTCTTCCCTTACTGCCTGTACAATCCCTTCGCTGACGCTTTTTGATTCCTGATTCATTTTCTTGTATAGTGCCTGGGCCCTTTCTATGATCTTTGCCCTTCTCTGAACTCTCACGTCCTCTACCGATTCTATCTCCAGTTTGGCCTTGCATGGACCTATTCTGTCAATCGTCTCCAGCGAGGCTGCAAGTATGGAACTCTCGACCTGATCCATACCTGAAGGGATGAAAACTGTTCCCTCCGTTTTGCCCTTTTTGCTCTCTATCTCAACCTCTATCCTTCCTATCTTCCCGGTCTTCTGAAGGTCCCTGAGGTCAAGTTCGTCGCCAAGAAGACCTTCTGTTTGGCCGAAAATGGCACCCACAACGTCCGGCTTCTCAACCACTCCATCTGTCCATATCTTTGCTTTGATAAGGTATTTGGTTAGATTTGGATCTACATTCATCACTTTCACACTCCATGTGTTCTCGAACATTTGATAAAACAGAATTACTTATTATGATTCCGTCTATCTTCATTCGCATTCGTAATGCTTGAAAATATATAATGTTATGTCAGATACCAACTACAATATTTCATTTTTTCCATGACATGATCAAAAGGTTAAATCATTGCGCCTCATCGGACCTGGATGATTTCTTCTGGTTCATAAACATCTCGTCAATTTCTGATGCTTTCGTTATGGAGAAAACATCCTTGTCATCCCTGAACCGCCCCGTGAACCTGGGGAATCTGATGGATAGACCGGAATCCTTCCTATGGATGCCAAAGGAGCAGGTATGTACAGGACTCAGAGTTATTTCTGCCCCGGAAACCTCCATGATCAGACCGGGGTGGAACCACACGTCAGGTGTCATATTGCTGGAAACATCAGGTGGTTTTTCCTCGGACCTGAATTGCTGGAGCATTTTAGGTAATGCCCTGAGCGTGTCGTCAGTGAATCCCGTTCCGAGTTTGCACACTGTCTGAAATTGCTGTGAGTCATCATTGAAAACTGCCATGAGAAGTGCGCCATAAGTGCCCTTCCTTCTCCCATGTCCATGGAATGCGCCCACAACAGCAAGATCCACCGTATCAGCCATTTCTGATTGATAGTCACGTTTCAATTTAATCCAGAGCCATCCCCTGGCACCTGCCTTGTATACTGACGATTCTGTGATATTTTTGATCACAAGACCTTCACAGCCGTCAGATATGCTCTGCTCGAAAAATGTCTGCACCTCGTCATGGTTACCTGTCACGATCCTTCTTGCAAGTTTGAAGCTGTCGTTCTCTTTGAATAGATTTTCCAGGGTCTCCCTCCTTGATGTATAGGGAACACTGGCGTATGATTTCCCGTCAAGATATACAACGTCAAAAAGAAAGACCACAACAGGTATCTCGGACCTTGTCTTTTCTATATCGTACTTTCTCCCCCTTCTCTGAGATACCATCTGAAAGGGATAAAGTTCTCCAGTCTCGGGGTTGTATGGCACAGCTTCCCCGTCAAGTATACAGGATCTGCAGTTGAACGTTCTGCCAAAGTTTTCCACGATGTCCGGAAATTGATCAGTAACGTTTTCATCACTTCTGGAAAATAATTTCACAACGCCATCCCTGAAATGAATCTGCGTTCTGAGGCCATCATATTTGTACTCCAGAGCTGCTTTCGATCCCATTTTCTCCATGATGGAATCAATGTCGGGAAGTCTCTCCGCAAGCATTACCTTTATTGGTACAAAAGGCTCGGGGCCAATTGAATCAAGATCTTCAAGTTTGCCGTTCATGAGAAGGGACGCTATGTATCCCATATCCGGATGGAAATTGTAAGCGTTTTCTACACTTTCCTTCCTATCCGTTGCATCAAAACACGCCTCCAGTGCGGCAAGGATTGTGGCGTCTGAAACACCGAGCCTCAATTTTCCCGTAATGATTCGTGTAATGAATCTTGCCTCAAGAGGAGTTGCATTCATCAGCATCTTCTCGTAAAGCTTCACCCGGTTGTTGGTGCTCCCGTGTCCCCTGAGCTCTGATATCTTTGAAAGGGAATCAAACACGTCTTCAAGAGTCAGATCAATCTGGAAAAGACCCTTCTGTGCATGCCTCTGCAGGATCTCCTCCGCTACAGAACCAATGTCACCAGTACGAGCCAGTATCCTGTCAATTTCGTCCTCTGATCTTCCAGAAAGTTCGTGAAGGCCTTTCACAATCAACCTGTCTGCCATGTATAGCTCTTTTCCTTCGTAGTCAGGAGCGATTTTCCCCTGCACCAGGTATGAAAGTATTTTCACACTTTTTCCTGATTTGGAAAAAAGCTCAGAGAGTATGGATGTTAGCTCCAGTCTTTTCGGTGTCTTTTCCATTCTTGAGAAATATTCCGCAACCTGACTGAACTGCACGTATTGAAATGTGCACCGTATATAAATTATGATCTCCCTTTTGAAATAAATGAGGATATTTCTCTCATCACAATACTCCTCAAGAGCGTTTTATTGATATCTTGCAATATGCCCTTTGTCAGAAATGGAGAAAATTCTATTCCCTCATAGTTTATGTCCATCAGGATTAGATTTTCAGATGGTGCAGTCAATCCATTTCCTCTTTCCACGAATGGGTCGGATGAGGAATCACTGTAAAGAACGAAACCCATTATCCTTCTTATCTGGTTCCAAACAAAGCTCCTTGCATAGAAGTCCACAAAGATACATGACCTGTTTTCCATTACATCGATCCTGTTTATTGTCCTCACGGGGTTTCTGATATCCTTTCTGGAAAAATCTGAAAAGTCATGTGTTCCTGCAAAATAAGAAAGCCTCTTCCTCATAAGGTTAGCATTTCCATCCATCACGATATACCTGTACATTTTTTCTGTACAGTGCCTCACATTGCTTTCATGATCAGTGGAAGCATAGGAATGGAAAACTATGCCTTTCCCATTGCCATTGATTGATGCCATGAGTTTTCTGATATTATGGCCGTAATCCACAGAAAGCACATTTGATACGGCAGAAACACCCCGGTCTGTGCGTGCAGCTGTTGAGAAATCGTCGACATTTTCCTTAAGTAAAATCGAGGAAACGGCATCTTCCACACTGTTATCTCCATTTCCACGCTGGAAACCTGAAAACATCCAGCCAAAATAGGAGAACTTTATGAAGTAACGCATGGAGAAACCATTTTTTTAAAGGATTCCACCGTCAACAGGAATCATTGCGTCAGTTGTGGCTCCAAATATGTCGTCATCCATCATGGCAAGCACCATATTTGCCACATGGGAGGGGAGCACCTCCACATGGAGAAGATTCTGTGTCTTGTACTCCTCCACTGTCTGTCCCTTGGCCTTTGCCCTTGCTTCAAGAACGCCGTTTTCCCATATTTTTGAATTCCTGAAAATCTTGTCCGGATTTATTATATTGGCCCTGATGCCGAATCTTCCTCCTTCCTTCGCCGCATAATGGCAAACATGTGCAGCAAATGCCTTGGATGAACCATATGAGAGCATTCCCGGTCCGGGGTGGGTCAAATTCTTTGTTATGTTGAATATTAAGTTGCCTCCAATGCCCTGCTCCTTCATGATACCCATTGCCTTCTGTGTTATGAGGAATGGTGCTCTGCCGTTTATGCTGTAATGGAGATCCAGTGTTGGAACATCCACATCTTCAATAAACTGCGATTTAAGAATTCCGGCATTGCTGAATACAACATCAATCCCGCCGAATATCCAGGGGATCTGATCCATCATGTTTCCCACACTCCTTACATCAGAAAGATCTGTAATGAAACTTCTGTTAGGGGAACCTGTCTCCTTCTCCATTTTCGTGCATATTTCCCCAAGTGATGGATCTATATCACATGCGATGACTGATACACCATTTTCTGCCATCTTCCTGAATGTTTCGAGACCGATGCCACTTGCTGCTCCTGTGACAAGTGAGATGTATCCCTGAAATTTCTTCCTAACTTTCTTCTTGAGTTTTGCCTCCTCCAGCGGCCAGTATTCCATCCAGTAAGCATCCTTCTTCCCTATGAACTCATGTTTTCCAAGCTGGTTTGATACGAGATCAACCCTGAATGAGTGAATTGCCTGATCCATTATGATTTTGCATTCCTTTATGGAGTCTGCAGCTGTTATGATGCCAAATCCCCTGACAACAATCACCGACGGAAATGGATCATGCATGGGAAAGTCTTTCACGTACGAGCTGAATTCATTCTGGTAATTCCTGGCATATTTTTCAATCAGCTCATTCATGTTTTCATGATCATCTATGTAAAGAAAATCGTACTTTGTCCTTATGAGCATGTCAGGCGTTGCAGGCCCGAATCTGCAAAAATCCTGAGCCTCCCTGCTGCATGCTATCTTGACCGCTTCCTTTGACCTGTTCACCAAAAGGACCTTCCTGATCCTCCGTGAAAGTTTGCCTCTCAGTGATGCAATGAAAGATGCGCTCACCTCCTTCATTTCATACTGATCAGTAAAGTCCCCACTTGCATTTTCCTTTATGTAACGTTCTGCCCTTGTTACGATGTTAATGTGCCTTTCATACGATTCCCTGGCTGAGTCTGAAAATGTGAAGAGCCCGTGCTTGGAAAGAACAATGCCTTCACATTTCTTTATATCGTCAATATGTTTGAAAAGTTCCCTGGCAAGTGTGAAACCCGGTGGTATATATGGTACAACGAAAACGTTTCCCAGTATCTCCCTGATCTTCTTTTCGGGCATATCTGTATTTGTAAGTGAAAGGATTGCATCTGCATGTGAGTGATCAACAAATCTGTACGGAATGAAGGCATGGAGGAATGATTCAACCGACGGAGACGGTTCAGACGGATTGATCTTGCTTTTATTGAGAAAGTCCATCATCTCCTGGTCTGTCATGGAACTTATGGATGAAGCAGAAAGGAGGTCGTCCATTCTCAAGCCAGTAAAACCATTTTCATCAATGCTTGATAAATCAGATCCGCTTCCCTTTACTCTCAGCACTGTCAGCGTTTTCCCTGTATGGTCCTTTTCATTTCTCTTCAGGGATGTGTTGCCTCCACCATGAAGGACAAGATCTTCCTCATGACCCAGGAGCCGGGATGTGTATATCCTCTCAGCCATATCGTCCCTGGACTCATCATCCTTCCACTTGCTTTCCATGTTTACCTGTATTTCCTATACATAGAAATAATGCTATGTTTCCACGTGTATAGCGGGTCTTCCCGGCCAGCTGTTCTTGTTGCTTCTTCCAAGCATACCCTTTCTTATTTGAACTTTGCAGTCAAAAATTCTGCTGAAGAATTCCTGATTCTCCTCCAGCACAGTATATTCATCAAAATTCATGATTCTGAGTGTTCTCCTTATCTTCATAAACTCTGGAATGTATCTTTTAAGTTCCTGTGGAATTTCTGACAACCTGTTTTCATCGGCAAGTTTCATCAAATTTCTTGCACTTTCATCACATGTCTCGATGATGATGGAAGATGGTTTTTTCCTTATGACATTAAGTATCTCCCTTATGTCTTCTGTCACGGAATCCACATATGCTTCCGATTCCAGCAGAATGCCGTCGATTCTATCCTTTCCCGGGGAAAGCACCTGAATGGATACAAACGTATCAGATATGTATCTGTGCCAGTATTCCTCGCATGCATGAGGGATCACAGCGCTAAGGGATATCAACCACTCCTTCAAAACAAGGCCAAGGGCAACATTTACACTGCCTCCTCTTCTCTCCACCCTCCTGAGATCATTCATAACGTCAAATATTATCCTGACATATGCCGATCTTACGGAGTAGGAATCCATATCCTGTATGAATTTCTCCAGCGTGCTGTAAAACTTTGATTCGAACCAGGTTTCTATATGTCCTGGCAAGGAATCATCCTTTCTGTACCTTTCAAGGAAACTGATAATTGATTCGTAGCCCCTGATGACAGTCTGCAGATCCTCCTCGTTCCAGTCTATTTGAGAGTTTATATCAGAAACGGTTGCAACATAGAGCCTGTAGACATCAGCAGAGTATTTTTTCGTTACCTGAAGAAGATTTACGGCGTTTCCCTTACTTTTTCCGATTTTGGCACCCCTGGAGACAACGAGTCCAAGTATCATCAGGCCTCCAGGTTCGAACCTCTTCGGAAGAACGGCAACATGATTCATTATGTAGAAGACCAGATGATTGGATAGATGCGGTATACTGGTAACCCTCAGATCGCAGCCGTACCAGTAGAGGAGATCATTTCTTGCCTTTTCTGAGATACTTCTGACATCATCGTATTCCGGGGGCATATCAGCACCCAGAAATATGAAATCAAGGACCTGATCGTCTATCTTGCCCCTTATTTCTCTTATTTTTCTGAGATTATCAATCACTGGATACACGGATGTGTATATGGTAGAATCGGAAAGGGACTCAATAACCCACCTGTCATCAAAGGGGAGCTTTGTTCCGATGCCCCGTCTCCTGGCACACGGCCTTTCCCTTATCCATTCAACGGTTTCATGCATGTTCTCTTTGTAGAAAGCCGGGACGAAAAGCATCCTATCCACCAGTGAATGACTCTCCTTTTTCCATTCAGGGTTGGAGTAGTCTATGAACCACTGATCCCTCAGAACGGCAACTATGACCTTTGATCCTGATCTTGTCTGGGCCTTCCTTGAAGTTTCGTAAAAAATGAATGCGTCACCTGATTCCAGTAGCTCCCCTTTAATTTTTTCCCTCGCCTCTGGCACACTCATACCTGACAGAGAACCGCAGTTGTCCATCATCCTTCCCTGATAGAATTCGTATTTGTACAGATCCTGGGTTGCGGCACTCAGCTTCTCTGTGTCTGAGATACTGGTTATCCCCCTTGCGTTTGTTAGGTTCTCAACACTGTATTGTTTATCAGGAAAGCTGATGACCTTTTTCATATGAAGATCAATGCCAGATTCCTTGATGGCAACGTAGTCCCAGATGGAATGGCCTGGAACAGAATAGACTATCCCGGTGCCGTTGTCGGGATCAACGAAGGACGAATGATACACCATGATCTCATCACCTGTCACTGGAACCTTGAACCTCTCCTCAATCAAGCTTTTTGGATCCACATCATCAAGGATGGAAAAGTTGATATGCTGCCTTCTTAACTTTTCAGCAGAGGCCTTTGAAACTACAATTTTTTCATCATCCATCAAGCAGAGAACATAAGGCGCTTCCATGTTTACCCAGAGGTTTGTAATTCCGAAAATTGTTTCAGGCCTTACACTGGCAGCAACAATGGAGTATGACTCTCCTTTGAATTTCACAGCTGTGAATTCCTCAACGCTCACCTTGTCTATGTCTCCGTCTGCTATGTCATCCTCCCCAACGGCATTCTCGTCATCCATACTGTAGAGAATGGGGTAACTTCCCTGCTTTATGTAATCCCTGGAGTTCAACCTTCTGAACTGCCACTGAACAAAATCACCATACGCCGGTTCAGCAGAAGTGAATTTAAACCTCCAGTCAATGGAGAAACCCAGGGATGTGAAATCGTTCACCGTTGCTTTTGAAAAGTAACTGGCAATGTTCTCGGGTTTCTTGAAGCTCTCAAGGATTTCGTTGATCTTCTCGCCTTCCACATACTGGGAGACATAAGCTCTATAGGTTTCAACGGTGCCTGGATCACCCCTTGCGATCTTGTCGGAGAATGCGTGTATGGGTGTTCCGCTCTGGTGAAACCCCATGGGATATAGAACATTGAAACCACGCATTCTTTTGTACCTTGCAACTATGTCTCCGGTGGTGTATGTTCTCCCGTGGCCAACATGAAGGGAGCCATTGGTGTATGGCCATGGCACCGTCACCATGAACTTCTTTTTACCCGGTATGACCGCTGGTTCGAATATACGCGCCTCCATCCATGCCTTCTGCCATTTTCCTTCGTCTATCATTTTCGTTACCTACGTTATGAGAACGGCAGCAGCAACCGTTGTTGTCCATTCGCCGTCCTTGAGCACAACCGCTGTTGAAGAGATATGCCTTGTGGTAAGTATCTTGTCCTTGAGGGTATACTCATTCTTCCTGTCATCCCATACAAGATCTTCCTTTGCTCCAACAGTGCTGGCAAGCATTTCAGCAGCAAGCTTTTCCGCAAACTGCCCTGCTACATTCTCTGTCTGCCCGAAAGAATGGTGCTCGCTCAGGTAGCCCCATATATTTCTGTCCGTTGGAATTGCATATCCTATAGCTGACGATATCATGCGGTTAAGCTCCCTGTCGGAATTTCTTGCTAGAACAGTAAAAAGGATCTGGCCTGGTATGAGCATCTTTATTCCTTCCTCCCTGGAAACCAATTCTGCTTTTGGAGGAAGAATGGAACTTACGGACACGAGGTTAAACTGCGCGATTCCTGCCTCCCTTAGAGCCTCTTCAAAAGACTGAAGCTGAGTTTCCCCCCTTCCAATTCCCCTGGTAAGAAATATCTTTGCGGGTACCAAACTGTTCATTGTGTTGAAATATTCAAGCTGTTAATAAATAGTTCATTGAGGCTGGATGAGTGAATGTCAATATCCCGGGAAGGAATGTCATCTCTGAGTGGCAGCTATAAATGTTGAATCCAGAAAATCCAACACAAGGAATTTCTTCATATTTATTCATGCCTGCTTTGAAAGTATTCTGGCGGATACTGTAATTGGTGCAAAAGGATAAGTAGTCCATAATTCTTATTCTGCCATCCATAGGCTTGCAACATCCCATGAATCCGGAGTCAAGCCACACAGCGGTGAATGCCCATGAAATTTCTTGCCTACTTTGGTCATATGAATATAGATATAACGATAGGTGTGGGGAGAATTGTCACTGAGGGCACGACCATGGCCAGCACCATAAGGAGACAGTTTGGTGGTACCTTGGGAAATTTCTCCATCATTGCATCAAAACTTGGCCTTAATTTCCATCCTTACACCGTTGTTTCAAGCAGGAGCCATGCTGCATTCATAAATTATCTCAAGTCTTTGGGCACAGACGTTTCCACCATTGAAACAGTGGACACGGGTGAGGGGCCAGAGTGCTATATCATTTCTGACCGAAAGGAACAGGCAGCTTACATACTTCAGGGTCCCATGGACAGCTGGAATCCTTCACCGGCAATACTGAAGGATACCTACGAGTACATGCACTTTTCCACCGGCCCTCCCATACCATACATGGGCATAGCGAGCAGCTCAAGATCAAAGATCACGTTTGATCCTTCCCAGGAGATTACATACAAATATTCACCAGAGCTTGTTAAGGCTTTTACAAGGAAGTGCAACATAATCATGGGGAACAGAAAGGAAATAGGCATCATCCTTTCCATACTTGGTACATCGCTGGAAAAAAGAAACACGTTTGATGTCATTATGACGGAGGGGGCAACCGGAGCCACGGGATACATCGGTGGTAGGAAGTATTTTGTCTCCTCAGTGAAGGCGGAGAAGATCTACGATACAGTGGGTGCGGGTGACTCTTTTAGAGCGGGCTTTTACACTGCCCTATACAGAAATCTATCAATGGTTGATGCCATAATTTCTGGAAACATAGTTTCATCACTTGCAATTTCTCAGCCGATTACACAGTTCAACCATACCTGGAAGGAAATATACGAGATGATCAAGGAAAAACGGGAAGTAATGGTGCACTGATTTATTACTTTCAAAGATATGACGATGCATGGGCATATACTCCTTTGAAGGAAGAATTCCGAGGATAAAGGACAGTGCGTATGTTTTTCCAAATGCGACAGTAATAGGGGATGTTGAGATCGGTGAGCAGGTATGGATAGGGCCAGGAGCCGTGCTTAGAGGGGATTACGGTTCAATATACGTGGGGGACTATTCAGCAGTTGAGGATAATTGCGTTATTCATGCAAGACCGGGAGAGAGAACATATATCGGTAAACACGTAACCATGGGGCACCTTTCTGTTGTTCATACCGGAACTGTTCAGGACTGGGCAGTTCTTGGAATGGGCTGCACGGTTTCAGACTTTGCAACAGTGGGTGAATGGGCTGCAGTTGGAGAGGGGGCCGTTGTGAAATCCAGATTTTCCATTGACAGAGAATCCATAGCAGTGGGTGTTCCCGCAAAGATCGTTGGAAAGATTACCGAGGAATACAAAAACCTCTGGGTGGATTACAAGAGAAATTACAACACCTTTTCATCAAGATACAGAAACCTTCAAAAGATTGAGAATCATTTTATCTGATTTAGGAATGACTTACCATGTCCGGCGAATTTGAAATTGTCAATGCTGATGTGAGGAACATCCTTGATTCAAGGGGAAAGATGACGGTTGAGGCTGAGATATATCTTCCAGGTTCCATGGGAAGATGTTCGGCACCAGCGGGTGCCAGCACAGGGAAGACTGAAGTCACAGCATTTCCTGACGGCTCAGCCAAAAAGTCAGTTGATTTTTTCAATACAAAGGTAAAACACAGGATTGAGGGCCTCACTGCAATCGACCAGATCGGGTTTGACCGAACACTGAAGGAGATTGACGGCACTGATAACTTCAGTAATATGGGCGGAAATCTGTCGACTGCCCTATCCATAGCAAATGCAAAGGCTGTTGCAAACCAGCTGGGATTGCCTCTTTACATGTATGTTGGAGGGGGCCTTAACAGGCATATTCCAAGGCCAATAGGTAATGTTCTTGGAGGGGGCAAGCACTCTAAAAACGGGACAACCATACAGGAATTCCTCGTTTCTTCCGATACAAGTGATATCCTAACATGCATATTTACCAACAGCCTGGTTCATGCAAGAATAGGAGAGATGCTTGAGGATAAGTTCCCGAAGGAAAGCATTGGTCTAGGAGACGAAAAGGCCTGGACTGCTCCGATCCAGGACAGCGAAGCGTTTGAGATAGTAAGATCCGCAGCAAGGGAGATATCATCCCAGAAAAAGATCAAGATAGATGTGGGATCTGATTTTGCAGCTTCCACGTTTTACCAGAAGGGGAAGTATGTTTACAGAGAGAGGAAGCTTTCAAAGGGGGAACAGATTGATTACGTGAAGTCTGTTGTTAAGGATTTTGGCCTTTACTTCCTTGAAGACCCAATGGACGAAAATGATTTTGAAGGATTCGCCGAGATTACAAAGGCTGTGGGAAACAAAACGCTGGTTGTTGGTGACGATCTTTATACAACAAATCCTGAAAGGGTCAGAAAGGGTGTAGAAATGAAGAGCACAAATGCCGTTCTAATAAAGGTGAACCAGATTGGAACACTTTCATCCACATACGAAACTGTAAGGCTCGCCACGGAAAATTCAATGAAAACTGTTATATCACACCGCTCAGGTGAAACAACAGACGATTTTATCGCGCATCTGGGGGTTGCATTTGGCTCCCATATGATCAAGTCAGGTACAATCGGTGGTGAAAGACTGGCAAAGCTCAACGAACTTGTCAGGATACAGGAAGACTTCAGGGAATAATGCTCTATCTCATGGGGATGGGCCTCAGGGGTGCAAGAAGCTTGACCCTGGAAGAGGTTGATATACTGAAGAGATCGGATAGCATATTTCTTGAAATTTACACGTCCGTAATAGGTGAAAACATACAGCATGATATTGAAAAATTAACGGGGAAATCTGTTTCACCTGTCAACAGGAATGATATGGAATATTCTGACATTGTTACAAGAAAAGCCCATGATTCCATTGTTTCACTTCTTGTATCCGGAGATCCACTGATGGCAACAACCCATAATGTCCTGAGGATCAAATGCATGGATCTGGGAATAAAGGTCAGTGTGCTGGAAAATGCGTCCATTCTCAATACAGCTGTTGGATATTCTGGCCTTTCACCATACAAGGTTGCACCTCCCGTATCCATCCCAAGGGTGTCTGATAAATTCTTTCCATTGAGCGTCTATAAAAAAATTGCGGCAAATTTCAGGGAAAAAAGACACACTGTTCTCCTTCTGGACACTGGAGATGGCAATCCCATGACATTACGGGAGGCCATGGATGTACTTTTTCGAATGGAAGAAGAGAGCTCAGAAAACATTATTTCAGAGTCTACTTTGATCATATGTGCCATAAGAGTTGGTTTTCCAGATGAAAGATACATTATGGGCAGCATGGGAGCCATCAGGGAACTCAATATCAGGGACTCACCTGCCATAATGATTCTGCCCTCAGACATGGACGAAAATGAAAGGGAGTTCACGGAGAGGTTTTGTGACAGGATATCCCAATAGCTTCACCGGCAATGTTCCGTTTCCCGAGTTGTATTCTGGAAAAAGGATGACATGAAGCATGAGAGCATTCATACCTGTTAAACGATCCGAAAGGCTTCCTGGAAAGCATTTTCTCAAACTTGGAGATAGAAGAATTATCGACATTGTATTCCATAAGGTTAACAGTGTTACTGATGCCAGGATTGTTTCAACTTTCCCCGTGGATCTTCCCAGTATTCTGGACAATTCCAAAAATATAATGCAGCTTCTGCATTCACTCTCCCGCAATTACGATGAGTTCATGTTAATTGCAGGTGACATGCCATTTTTCACTGTGGATGATCTGATGCTTCTTCTGGATAGTTACAGGGGAAGAACTGTGATACCCAAACACAAAAACGGAAAGATTGAACCTCTCTTCGCCATATATTCCGATACCATAGAAATGGGAACATCGCTCACATCCATGGTTAACAAAAATACCCAGTGGATTGATGCCTCAAAATTTTCTGATTATGCCTTTCTCAACATCAATACAATGAATGACTACCAGAATGCACTTCTCATGATGAAAAAATATATTAAATGATATGAGCGCTGCATTGGTGGTGATATTTAAGCACGAATGTGATGAATATCACAAGAACCCGTAATTCTTCAAAACATGCTTAACGATGAATTCAGGAACACCTGATGCCTCTGCAGTCTGGGTGACATCCAGCGTATCCAGATACAGGGATATGACATCGATGGAAGTCTGATCAGAAACGTCTTCAGAAAGCCTTTTTCTGATCTCCCTGATTATCTTATCTTTTTCCTGGATAAGCTCCGTCCTTCTCCGCATCAGTTCCTCTATCCTATTATTTACATTATTAAGATTTCCAACAAGTGTTTCCAGATCAGTGTCCTTATCACCATCAGTGTCACGGGTAAGGGGTATATCTCTTTTGGAAATGCTGAAAAAATTCCTTGAGTAATCCACCACAAGTGTAGAAAAACCTGTGGGCCTGTATATCTTCCTTGAAGCCCCCTCTCTGCTGGGGATAAGGCCCACACTGCTTATGAGTTTCGCCTGCTCAAGCTGAGACAGATGCTTTATGACCGCCTGCTGCGAGATGCCAATGAGCCTGGAAAGCTCCATGGCATAGGATTCCTCCATTGTCAGCCTTCTCAGTATGGCCCTTCTGGTGTTGTTCACCATGGCTGCAATAAATTCGTCCAGATCCTCGGTCATAGGCCTACCTGTGCTCAGTTGATTTTGACGGCCTTTCCACCCGTTCCGCTACCTTTCTCCTTGGAGACCACAACATCGAGAATACCGTTGACAAACTTTGCGGATGCTGAGTCCGGTACAAGTTTGTAATCAACATCTATGCTCTTGTAGTACTTCCTAGGTCCTCTTGTAACAGAAAGGGTTATGTTTTTCTCGCCGACGTTCAGATCTATGTCTCCTTTGTCTATTCCCGGCAGTTCATATGTGACGTAGAGCTTCTCCTTGTCCTCATTTATGTCGGTTAGAGGTTCCCTGACACCCTGCTCCAGACTGGCCTGGGGCCCACCTCTCATCATTTCGGGAACGTTTCCAAACTCCTGAAAAGTTGGTTTTCCGTCTGGACCCACTCTGTAGGTGAAGCCATACACAAATGGTCCGTTTACGAATGACCCCTGGTTCTTCCTGACAGTGTTGAAGAGCCTCATCATCTTCTCTTCCATTTTCCTGAAGTCAAAGTCAAAGTCGTCAAAGAAACCACCAAAGAAGTCGTCGTCATCTTCGTCCCTTATTCTTCTCTTTACCAATTCTATCACTCTCCTTAAGTTGACAACCATTAGTTGTCAACTATGTATTAATAACCTGTATATAAACATTTTTCTCTCAGGATTATCGGCAAAAATAAGGGGTGATCTAATCTTCCCCCTGAAGTGTACTGTAATAATCACCAAGCATGATCTTTATTTCACTCTGCGGAAGAGGAAACATTCTCTTTGGAATGCCAGATTCCAGGATCATCAGTTCTGCTAGCTCATCAGGGTAGCCTTCTGCATAGATTATCTCCTTCAATTTCGAATTTATGATCATTTTTGAACATACAACACAGGGATGGGTCGTGGTATATATCACTGCATCTTTTATACTGGACCCATGAACTGCAGCCTGTATTATGGCATTTTGTTCTGCATGGAGACCTCTACAGAGCTCATGTCTTTCTCCTGAGGGTATGTCAAGATCGTCACGTATGCAGCCAACCACATCACAATTTGCCATTCCTGATGGAGGGCCATTGTATCCAGTTGCTATAACATTGTTATCCTTCACTATAACTGCACCGACCTTCCTCCTTGTACAGGAAGATCTGGATGCTGCCATGAATGCCATACGCATAAAATATTGATCCCATGTTGGCCTGGAAGTCATTTCAAACGCCTATCCATGCCAAACGTGATAATTAATGTTGTCAGGTTGAATATATTGACACGTAAAATATAATGGACACAATTTTCCCTCATGAACCATGGAAAGGTAAACTTATTGTGTAAAGGTTTTTTTCCGAGAAGTAAGAACAGCATCCATTTGTCTGACAAACCAACTTACTTTAAAAATAAATAAATATAAGGATGTGCAATAACATTAACAGGGAATATTTAATAACTCACCAACGCATTCCCAAATATTAATCTAAGGTAATCTATGCTGAATTTAAGAGAGTGATTGCACAAAATGGATTTGCCCAGGCTTCTATTTGTAAATGAGGCTTTCTATCCCCACAAGGGTGGGGCTGAAAGAAGGTCCTACGAAATAATAAAGAGACTCATGAAGATGGGATTCCAGGTCAAGATCATAACAAACTCATTTGGCAACTCCAATAATGAAAACGTGGAAAATTTTGACATTGATTATGTCACTTCAATGGAAGAGGGCGATTACTTTCACAACGGCTCAAGGACAATCACGGGTGTTTTGAAGTTTGCATCTGCCGTGAAGAGAAAACTCATAGAATACAGGGATTATGATATACTTACATTTGATGAGTTCCCCCTCCTCCATGCCATCAGGGCTGTGGACGTGATACCCAACGAAAAGATAAGATTCTTCACATGGCACGAAGTACTCAGGAAATTTTATCTTCTCAACGGCGGGTTATGGAGAATAGCGGCAGGATGGGAGAGGAAAGTAAGCTCACAGTTCAGCAGAAACATTGCAGTGTCCAGATCTGTTTCAAACCTCCTGCGTGAGACTTATGGACTTGAAGATGTGACTGTCATTGAAAATGGTGTTGACACCTCCCACTACTGGAAGACAGAAGAAAAGGAGTGGGGTAAGGTTCTATACGTGGGAAGGATAGAAGCACATAAGAGGCTTGACACGCTGATAAAGTGCTTCAGAAACAGGAGCAGACTTTCACTGGAAATAATAGGGTCTGGAAGTCAGCTACCATACATACAGAAGATCGCTGACAGTGTCCCAAATGTGAAGGTTCTAGGTCACGTTGAATCCGATGAACTCCTTCAGAAAATGAAGAACGCGTGGTTTTTCGTCATGCCGAGCCTAAGGGAGGGGTTCTCCATTTCTTCGCTTGAAGCAATGGCCTCATCCACACCTGTTGCAACGACAAACACGCAATTCAATCTTGCAGCAAATGAGCTTGTGAAAGATGGCAGAACTGGTATCGTCGCAGGCAGCATAGAGGATATGGTCGGAAAGGTGGATTCCATGTACGATCAAAATGATGCCTGGAAGGCTCTTAGTTCAGGCGCCTTTGAGCTTTCCAAATACTATGACTGGACCCTCATTACAGAAAAACTTTCCAACCTTTACAGCCAAGCGTGGTATTGATTGAGGAAGAATTTCATCATATACGTTACAATAATTGCAGCCTCGATTGCCTTTAGGCTTGCACTGTTCTATCCGTCCTTCTTTCCAAACGCCGATGCCGGTGAATATGCGGCATTTGTGCACGAGATAGCAATGAATGGAGGGTTTCTGCCATCATACAACTCTATTTATTTTCCTGGTTCGAATTACATATACCCTCCATTTCTTTTTTATGTCACATATATCATATGGATTCCGGTGAGTCGCATACTGCCGGACTCTCCATATAGCATGCTTTACATTCTCCTGGGAATCGCCATATTTGCCGGCTCCATAATGAATGCCCTCATCTACAGGTATGCCGCCCACTATAAAACAGGATTTTTGAACTTCATTTGCATCATTATTCCCGTATTCTTCTCCATAGATATCTATTCACTCACGTGGGGAGGTTTTCCATTCATTGTTGATCTTCTCTTCTTCGTGGCAGTTCTTCTGTATCTGGAAAAGGATAAATGGAATGCAGCTGACATTGCCATAATAACCCTTCTTTCAGCTGCCGTTCCATTAACTCACGATCTGACATGGTTCATCTTTGAAATAGCAGTTTTTTTGATACTTTTATTTAACATACTCAAGCATAGGTCATACAGGGTAAAGCAATCCCTTCTTGTCCTGTCGGTAAGTTCTGCACTGGGTCTTTACTGGTGGTTGCCAAGGCTCAAGTTTGTCCTCAGTGCTTTTTTTGTGTCCCAGTCATACGGTAGTGGCCCTTTCACAAGTACTGCAGGGCAGTCGGTGGATCTTCTACTTGTTGCACTCTATCTCCTGCCAGTCATTTTCATGTCCTTCCTGGAAATTGTTGGAACGATCAGAAACAGGAAGATGGAGAACGTGGATTCTTTCACACTTGCAATGATCTCCACTGCGGTTGGGATTATCTTCATAACAAGGGATATAGTTCTTACTGCCAGGATTATCCTATACACATACACCTTTCTCATGATAGTAGTCCTGAAAAATCTTCATCTTCTCGAGGATGCAGTCAGGGGCCTTAAAAGAAGTGATATTATAAAGAAACTGAAATTTGCAGCGTTAATAATGCTGGTTGTTGCAATTCCGGGTCAGTTGTACACTGGAGTTTATTCAACGCACTTCTATTCATCCGGTGAATACCAGTACGATCCGGGCCTCATTAAATGGGCTTCAAGCAATATGGTGAATGGAACAATCGGAGCACCGCTGATAGGTAATTATTTAGCCGGTGTTGATGGCCTGCCCGTGATTTTGTATTCCGGCTTCATTGTTGGTGGTAACCAGATCAATGAGAGGAATGCCGTCATAGATCTCATTCTATTCCCCAATGCAAACTTCACTGTTCAGGAAGTTGAAAAGTACCATATCACATATATTGTTGTACAGAATAATTACATAAATTCAACCGTTGATTCACACCTTCTCACCTTTTCATCTTCACCATTTCATTTTATGAGGCGTTTCTCATATTACACAGTTTACAGCATAGGTTATTAACCAATACAGATTCCTGAAAAATCCCGATGCCCAACAAAAGGTGGTGATTCTGCTTGATTGAAACAAGTGATCTCAAAAAGGTGTACAAGAATGGAACAGTGGCACTTGATGGCATTTCCATTAATATACCGGATAGAGTGACGGCAATTATAGGAAGAAACGGTGCCGGGAAAACCACTTTTGCGAGAATTGTGTCCACGCAGCTCATGCCAACCTCCGGTAATGCAAGAGTGAACGGTCTGGACATTTTGAAGGATACGAAAAAGATCAGGAATATCATGGTAAGTATACCTCAAGAGGCATCTCCCATCGGTGTTCTCACACCCATGGAACAGGTGAAACTTTTTCTCGTTGGAAGGGGAATGTCTGTGAATGAGGCCAATACAGTCTCTTCCGCAACGCTTGATGAACTTGGGCTGAGGGAGTTCAAGAACTCTCCTTCCGACATGCTGTCAGGAGGCATGAAGAGGAAGGTTTTTGTCTGCATGGCTTTGGCCGCCAACCCGGATGTGGTTTTCCTTGACGAACCCACAACTGGTCTTGATCCAATATCCAGATTTGAGGTATGGTCCGCCGTGAAGCAGCTCAAGGGTGATGTGATACTAACAACGCACTACATGGAGGAGGCGGAGAATCTCTCCGACAGGGTCATACTGTTTGAAAAGGGGAAGGTTCTGGAAGATGGCACTGTTAAAACCCTTCTTTCAAGGTTCAAGGGTAAGGTCAGGGTGGAACTCCATCACGGCGACAACTATGATGTCAAGGTAGGTAGCATGAAAATAAAGTATGTTGACTCAAGGGACGCGGAAGATTATGTGATTGAAGGAAACACAGTGAAGGCCATAACGCTGGATGATGTCTTTCTGATCCACGGTGTTGAAGTTGAATCTTAAATTTTCACTTTTGCTGGCCTGGTACTACGGATTCAGAACCATAAAAAGAGGACCTTCATACGTCATAGCGTCGCTCAGTTCACCTCTGACTCTCCTCTTTCTGGTGTACATAATATCAAGGGGCGAGCTTGTGAGATTCGCCATTGCAGGAGGTTTCATTGGACTTGTTGCGTCCGTGGCTCTCTCAAGCTCAGGAGATGCCGCATTTCTGAGACTCCAGCTGAGAATTCAGGATCTTTACGTTGCTTCAAGGGTGACACCGTCTGATTACATGGTCGGTCTCACACTAAGCTATCTTATTTTTTCAATACCTGGCATAGTGCTTTACGTGATTCTGGGTTATTTCTATCATATCTTTACACCATTAAGCTCTATTTATCTCGCCATGATTCTTGTTCTCCTTGTCATATCCACTTCATCCATTTCGTTCATCATATCTGGAAGCATCAGCCATGTCAGGAACGTCTGGGGGATAGCAGGAATTTTAAGCATCATAATGACCGTTCTCCCTCCAACCTTCTATCCATACACGTATATACCGAAGGTTGCACTTTATGCTCTGTTCATATCTCCAGCCACCTCTGCTGCCGTTCTTGTTCAGGGGATTTTCGGACTGGAAGCTCTCTACCTGCCAGCTTTATACATCATCATAGGAGAGACTGCAATTTACTTTGCAGTGGCCCGTCTTCTCACCAGGTGGAGGGAAAACTGATCCAGCAAGCCTTAAGATTTCCCTTAATTTTTTCCATTTTTATGGCCATGAATAAAGTTTATGCTAAATACCTGCATGAAGAGATATGGCAAGTTCAGTTGCAGATGCAGTCGTTGAAACTCTGATACAGTTTGGTGTTAAAAGAGTGTACGGAATTCCCGGAGATTCACTGAATCCGATCATTGACTCCATAAGAAGGCATGATGAAATTCAATTTATACAGACACGACATGAGGAGGGCGCTGCACTGGAGGCTGCATTTGAGGCCAAGGTGACCGGGAAGACAACTGTGTGCATGGGAACATCAGGCCCCGGATCAATACATCTCCTCAATGGACTCTATGAGGCAAAGATGGATCATGTTCCTGTTCTTGCCCTAACGGGTCAGGTTGAAACAGATCTCATTGGTACAGAATACTTTCAGGAGGTCAATTTATCCAGGATATTTCAGGATGTCTCCCTTTATTCTGAGGAATTGAGGAACCCGGATTCTGCTCAAAAGATTGTGGAAATAGCATACAGGACCAGCTATATTTCAAGGGGCGTTTCACACATAATAATGCCTGCGGACGTTCTTAGATTGCCTTGCAAAATAAATAAAGTGAACACAATTTTTCCCATACCTGAATACGACTTTGATCCTGCGCCGGTCAATGATCTTATAAATAAGTCATCAAGACCCATCGTATTCATCGGTAACGGTACAAGAGGGTTGGGAAATGAGATTACAGCATTTGCAAAAAAGATTGGTGCGCCGGTGATTTATGCCCTTAACGCGAAGGGAACGGTGGATGACCTTGATCCAGCTGTGCTGGGCACCCTTGGTCTTCTTGGAACAAGACCATCAGTTGAAGCCATGAAGAAATGCGACCTTCTCATTCTCATTGGAACGTCATTCCCATACACACAGTTCTTCAATGACGATGTTAAGATTATTCAGGTTGACACAAATCCCGTAAACCTGGGAAAACGATATCATGCTGATGTTCAGATCACGGCATCAGCAGAGAAATTCATAAAGAAGATCAACCCTGCAGAAAAAAGTGAAAAATTCTATCAATCACTGGAGAAATCAAAGAAGGACTGGATGGATCGGATGCATAGCGACGAACAGTCTTCCGGAAATGGCATATCCCCGGAACATGTGGCAAGCCAGGTTGTTTCTCTAGCACCTGCTGATGCAATCATTGTTGTAGATACAGGAAACGTAACTGTATGGGGCGTGAGAAACACACATGTTGGCTCAGACAGGAAATTCCTCTTCTCTCCATGGTTAGGAAGCATGGGTGTTGGAATTCCCGGCTGTATAGGTGCTTCATTTGGTTCTGACAAAATGGTTGTGGGTATCATTGGAGATGGGAGCTTCGCCATGACCATGATGGAACTCATAACTGCAAAAAAATACAACAGAAACATAAAATTGGTGGTTTTCAACAATTCCCTTCTTGGAATGATCAAGTTTGAGGAGGCTGTAATGGGATATCCTCCATTTGGTGTTGATCTTTATAACCCTGATTTCTCAAAGGTTGCGGAGGCTGTTGGTATACAAGGATTCAGGGTTGAAAAGAAAGAGGATTTTCAACAGACACTGGAGAAGTTCATGGCAACAGATGGCCCCGCGGTTATGGATGTACTGGTTGATCCAGATGAGAAACCCATGCCACCCAGACTTACATTCTCGCAAGCGAAGGGTTACGTGACTTCAATCTTGAGAGAGCAACTTTCTCTCAAATAAAAATACAGCTCATAAAAATGTGATCAATCCCTTGATCTTGCGAGTGACAGAGCTATGACGAAGGGGACAATTATCCACACCAATCCAATTATTATCAGTGTATAGGCATTTATGGAATATGATGCGGGATTTGCCTGAACTGATGATGTGATTGAACCTAGCGTATTCTGGAAATAGAACTGAACCAGTGATGAGAAGCCGGAGGGGCCTGCAAGATCGAAGCCGATGTTAGTAGGTATGTAAATGGCTGAAGAGCCGGTGATCCCAAGGCCAGCTTCCACAGCCACGGGTATTATGGACCAGAATAGATCGAAAACAACAAAGAGCACAAGGGCAATACCAAGTATGGAGCCCTGTGACTTGACAAGATGAGTGAATAAATAGACTAACCCAAGGAATGCCAGCCCCTCGGTAATATATGCCCATACAAAGAAGAGGAAGAAATCTGGGGAGAGATAGGTTGCAAAATAATATTTTATGAACAGATCGCCGATAGCCATGGAAACAATCACTGATCCTATGATTGCCACGCTGTTGGCCAGAAATCTTGAAGATATAAGGTCCCCTCTTGTAACTGGTCTCTTAAGGACTGATTCGAGTACCCCGCTGGTTTTATCCTTTGAATACGTGAGGTAACCGGAAAACACAGCAAGCAGGGGAATAAGAAATCCGAGTATAGAGCCTGTTCCTGAGAAAACGAGACTCTGTAGCTGGGTGCTGGTTATGGGGGTGTAGCTTGACAACTTACCTATGGGAAAAACTGATACAGATGAAGATGATGATGCAACTGCCGGAACCGTGGGGTCAGATAGAACAACCTCAAACGTGTCATTAATGGTGGATGAGGGAAAATATGGGAATACAGTTATTGCATTGAAATTTGATTGAGACACAACAAATGTTTTGTTTGCTTCCGCAAACGTTGGGCTCTCACCTGGGAAGTATGTTGATACATATATACTGGTTGACGGCGCCTTTGAGCCATTTGGGCCAACATACATGACAATGAAACCGAACCTTGTGTCGTTTGATCTGTCGATTATACCGGGAATGACATTGTAGCCAGAGAATGTATCGTCTGATATTATTATGGGAATTTTTACAGCTGTTGATCTTGAAATGCCAAAGAAGTGATAGGTATAATTATAACTCAATTGCGATATATTTGCTGAACTTGGAAGGGAAAAATTGGCAAAGCCTTCCCTGTTGGTTGAGGATGTTAATTCACCAGTTCCGTAAAAAACGTTCACCGAAACGCCTGAAGAGGGAGATCCATAACCGTTATGACCAAACATAACAAGGTTAAGGGAAGAATTCTGTGAGAAATAGAATCCGTATGATACCTGAACATCATTAACGGAAATTGGGGCAGCACGAGCGGTTGACCCTGATTCATAGGCAAGAAGGGTGGACAGACCGATTATTGCTATAACTATAAGGATGACGAATTTGCTTGAAAGTGTCCTCTTTATCTCATAAGCTATTGGTCTCATTTTCACCACCTATTAAATTGAAGAAATACCTTTCCAGACTCTCCCCTTCCACACTGAAGTTCCTGACCCTGTAGCCGTGTTTGATCAAAAGCTCCACAATATCAGGTATTCTGTCCGGAACAAGCCTTATGTCTGTAAGAACTGCGTTGTTGCTGTTGCCGTTTGTGATAACGCGTCCAAAGTTCTCTATATAATGAGGGAAATCCTTATCAGGATTGTCCACTGTGATCTTGATTGAACTGACTCCCAGATTTTCCATCTCATCCCTTGTGAGCATCTTTAATAGCTTCCCATGATGTATGATGGCTACCCTGTCGGCAATATTTTGTACTTCTGAAAGAATGTGTGATGAGAGAAGTATAGAATGCCCCTCCTCCTTAAGCTTCAGTATAAGTTTTCTTACAAAGAGGACCCCCTCGGGATCAAGACCGTTGAGTGTTTCGTCAAACATAATGTTCTTCGGATTTCCTAGCAAAGATTCGGCTATGGCAAATCTCTTCTTCATTCCTTGAGAATATGTCCTGAGCTTCCTGTTTTTGTATGCAGACAGACCAACACTATCGAGTAGCTCGTTAATAATGTCCATCTCTCTCTGCCCCCTAAGATCATAATATCCTGCAAAATATTTCATCAGAGGGATGGGCTTTGCGTTTGGTTCAAAGTTTGGGAGTTCTGGTATCCAGCCCACCATGGATGATGCCTTTACCTTTTCTTCAACTATGTTGTATCCATCCACAAGTATCTGTCCAGAGGTTGGTAACGTTATACCAGCGCACATCCGGATGGTTGTTGTTTTTCCAGCACCATTCAATCCCACAAGTCCCAGGATTTCGCCATCCAGCATGGATAATTCCAGATCATCCACCGCAAGAGGTTCATTTTTTGAATATCTCTTTGATGCTTTCTCTATTCTGATCATCTCAGCGCGCCCTGTTATTTTATATATCTAAACCTGATTTCTTCCTACTATTTATGCAGCATGGATGGAATTGCTGCATTATATGGTATAATCATTTATCATTGAGGTACCATGAGTAAAAGATGTTCATAAAGATGTATATTTCAATAATAAATCACTAACTAACCAGTGACGAAAACGAATAATGGAGTGTGAAACCCGTTGCCAGATATCAACATAAGACGATGTATATGTAGATCCTATTCACCGGATTTTCTGAAAAATAACTTTTATTAGTAAAAAATATAAAATATATTCACCAATATTTATTGTTTTTTGGGTCCAAATCCCTCCGGTATGATCTTGTTACCAATCACTCCACTGAACCAGGTGATTAGGATTCCTATCCATAGAACGGTTAACCCCAATGCCATCAGAAGCTGGGATGATTTAGTTATTGCCAAGACACCAACCAACAACCCAACTCCAACCAGTGCAAATCCAATTACATATATCACTGTATCTGAAACATCGATTTTTCCCTTGTGGATAGTATATCCTTCTTCCAACTGTTTAGGCATGTCTATTCACCACCTCCAGAGGCTTCTGTTGATTCGGCCAATTCACGCGATGGTTGTGATACGCTCGATGGAATCGGGAGACCAAGCTTTTCTCTCACCTTGATATATTCCTCTATAGTCGGCTTCTTTTCATAAAACCATACCAGTGCAGCTGCAATTAGGGCAAATATGGTTGCTACAAGAAATGCCAGAATCCATGATAAGTCGGTATAAGTAACCGTACCGGTAAAGGTTCCCGTAACGGCGCCCCACCCATATCCACTGGCAAAAACAAGGAGCGTGGTTGCACCGATACCACCAAAAGCACCTCCAAAGACCTTAAGCATGTATGGAACTGACCAGTTGGTTGCCACATTATTCTCGCCGAAATAGTCTGAAATTATAAGCCAGTCAAACACAAAGCATGACCCAGAAACAGCACCGGTGAGAACTGCAAGGATTGCCCATATTATGGCCTGGTGAGCCAGACCAGCAGCCAATACACCAAGACCTCCTATGCCCATAAGTAAATAGAATATAGTCAATGCCTTCCTTCTTCCAATGAAGGTGGAAATCCACCCTTGTGTTGGTCTACCTATTCCATCTGTAAAGGCGAATCCTGCTGCCCCCACAGTAAATGCTATACCTCCACTGAAGCCCATTGCTGCACCAAAGGGGGCATATAGTGATACATTGAATAGCGATGCAGCAAGAGCAAGCGTAAATGATATCATTTGCGCTTTTCCCTGCCTGGTTGCAAAGAACTCCTGAGTCGTAAACTGAGCAACTGCAGGAGGATTAGCCTTGAGTTCCCTGGACTTAGATCTTCCATTTGCTACGGCAATTGGATCAACCTCTGCTGGCCACCAGTTCTTTGGAGCATCACATACAAGAAATGACGCAATGAAAAGACCGATTGCGATAATAGTGCCTGTAAGATATAGAATAAACTGAAAGTCAGCGGCATAAAACAGTTTAGGGTCTGTGTATATTATAATGAATGGAACGGCTCCGTAAGCCCATGCACCATTTGCTAGGCCTAGTCTCCATCCCCTTTTGTCTGGGAACCACTTTGATATTACACCCCCTCCAGCGGCATACGCAAGACCTGAAGCAAGTCCACCAATCATTGCATAGCCAACGTAGGAGATCCATGCGGCGAATGCGTTTGCAAAGAATATGTAAGAGATAATGAGTAGGGCAGCCCCCAACCATAACATTCTCCTTAAAGAAAGGAGACCCTTTTCCCTCAAACGAGAGAATATGTACGCTGCAACTGTTGCCTCGAACAAAACGTAAACGGTGTAATTGAAGAAGCCTTCTACCGTCGTCCATCCATAATGAGATATTACTAAGGTTGAAGCGGACCCCCAACCATATTCCAGGACGCTCCCAAAGAAGAAGCACATCCAAGCCCCGAGAACCATGACCCTCCTGCTAATCCTGTATCCAAGAACCCTCTTGGTTATATCTCCTGGACTTTCTCCAACTCTATACTGTCTGCCATTTTTATCCTTGAGCAAACTATATGTCCCGTATGGAGACTTTATATTGCGTGCTACACTTTCAACATCTGACTCAACTATAACAAACACCCCCCTGCGTGCTAATTAAATTCTAGTGACGCTACTAGACATATATTATATTTTATTGTCCCAGTACAATTTTATCTTAAATATCATTAAAAATATATATCGTTGAATCAGGATATTACTAATTTTGCGAGTACAAAATTGGGTTGAATTTTTGATGCAAAGAGATTAAATCTCTTTATTCTAAAAATTAAGCGTATATGAAAAGACTTAACAAAAAATTTGATAGGTGGACCTAAATAAAATAATTATAGAGGATTTTTAAAAACGCCGCATTCTGAACATGCCTTGTAAGCACTGCATTCATTCATGGTATAGCCATCTTACTGCATGAGTGCCCTTCTTGAAGAAGCGCTGAAGGAAAAATACAGGACAAATGCAATTAATGTTCCACTTGCATTTGCAAAGGATGCAATCGACTGGAGTGCATTTCCCCCCCCCCTCCTGAAGGATCTTTACCACAACGATATAGATAAGGGAGGAAGACCAAATATTCCCATAATAACAATGGTGAAGGTACTCTTCCTGCAGAGCATGTTCAACATGGTGGATGAACAGACAGAAACACTCATACTGTGAAGTAATATTGATCCATATAATTCAATTCTCTGTACTATTGCCATAATGCTCCATAAACTCCGCGTTAGGAGGCTATTTTCATGATTTTCTCATCATATTGCAATAGAAGAAAGTGAAATGGTTACCAGAAAACCCCAAAGGTTAATGCAATTCATTTCTCTTTAATAACGGCAGCGCGATTCCATCTCCTCTTGGGTCAGCTCCACCCATGAGTGTCCCGTATTTGGTCGTAGAAATAGCTTGTGCATGCCCGAACTCTGAACTCTTTCCTTTCCTTGTTAATAATGTCAGGCCCGAAACGTTGATGTCTTGACTGCCATCTGTTAATCCCTCCTCCACAAGTAGAGTGGAAGGCCTATGGTATATTGTCCCCGGAAATGCCCATCTGGGTCTATCTATGGCAGTCTGGGGATCTTCTCCTCTATTTAACATGCCATTTAAGAGTTGTATGTGAACTTGGGGCTGGATATCGCCGCCCATACAACCAAGTTCCAAAGCAAATTCTTTATCTTTTTCGCCGAGTATTGTCCCTATGGTATGAAAAGTACGCTTTTCGGGCTCAAGACAATTGTGGTGAGATGGATCAAGAGTGAAGTAGCATCCCCTGTTCTGAAGTACAAAACCTGTCCTTGCCGGGATAATTCCTGATCCAAAGCCCATGTAGTTGCTTTGAATGATTGAAAGGGCATCACCCTCTGTATCAGCTACACAGAAATACGTGGTGTCACCCACATCTTCAGTGTTGTCCACTCCAGTGGATGTGTTTCTATCCATTAGGGACCTTGCATATTCGTTCCCAAGATAGTAGTTGTCGAAAGAAAACCTCTCAGGATCGCCAATAATATTTCTTCTAGCTTCGTAAGCAGCTAAACCACTCTCTACCAACTCTTTTGTTTTAATATCCTTTCCTGCACCAGAATTTTGTTCGTTAAGAATGTTCAACCATATTAATGAGGTAATGGCCTGGGAATTTGGCTTTGTGGCATATATCCTGTAGTCACCGTATGTGACAGACGAGGCTTCAGATCTTATTATTTTATGACTGGCTAAATCATGTGAGTCCATGGGAACATCAGTTCCCTCAAGGCCCTTAAGTATGAGATCAGCAACGTAACCGTTATAAAAACTCTCGAATCCATCCTCCATAATCATTGACAGCAAATTTCCCAGGTCTTTCTGCTTAAATACCGATCCGGGGGCAGGAAGATTGCCAGACGGCATGAATATATTTCTCCAGTTAGTATAAGAGCCTAAATATTTTTCGGAAACGTTTATTGAATCTGAGTAATTGTGGGAAACAACAAACCCGTTCTCCGCGAGGTCCCTGGCCGGTTTGACAAGATCAAGAATATCCATTGAGGCATAATTCCTGTGTATAAAATCAATGCCTGAAATGTACCCGGGAACAGTGATTGCAGCCATCTCCCCGTAATTGGGTATTTTATCCAGGTTTCTTTTTGAGTATTCATTTATGGATATATTACGGGAGCTCCTTCCACTGGCATTAAGATCTATCACTCTACCTTTCATTCTAATGAGTGCGAAGAGGTCCCCGCCGAGGCCGCAAAGATTATTCTGCACCACAGAAAGCACGAGACTTGATACAATCGATGCATCTGCAACGTTTCCACCAGATTCAAGGATTTTGCTTGCGGCAATGGAAGAATATATACTTCCGGTACTCACGATTGCTAAATCCGACATAGCAGCAGGACGGGACATCATAATAAGGTAACTGTACTTCCGAGATATCACTTTTGTGTTCTCAATCTATTGGATGTAATAGTCATGCAATAGATTGCTCCTTTAAATTGCAAAGCGTAATGTTTCCAGTTACAGAGAAAATACTGAAAAAACCGGTTAATAGAGTAAGAACCAAAAGTTTAAGGTTGGGGTTTGTATTATTAGAATGTTATGGAAACTACGTAAAAATCTGTTTTAGATAATTATATTTTATAATTGAACCTATTCTATGTTCATCAGTGAGACCGTTAAATTCAGTGTTACTTGAACAAAATGCATTGTACTCGTTGTAAGGACAAGTTAAACAGATCCTTTCCATTTAACGCACGGGGAACCAAATGACAGAAAGTATCATACAGGATGAAGCGACTCTGCAGCATTACCTTAAGAACAGATGGATAAGGGTAATAACTGCACTATTTGCAATGGTTTTTGTGAGTGTGTATGAATATTCCTGGACCTTGTATACCTCAGGTATAGCAAAGGCCTTTCACACGACTGCCACGGCGGCAGTGGTTGGAGGGGTATTTTCTACATACGTGGTTGTGCAGGCTGTAACAATGTGGCTATTCGGGAGATATGCAGATAAGCATGGTCCAAGGCTTATATCAATAATCGGAGGCTTGATCACAGGTATAGGGTATATCGGTAGTTCCTTCGCACCAAGCCTTCTTGTTTTATACATAACATATGGATTTGGAAGTATTGGTGTTGGTATTATTTACGCAACAGCCATTAGTTCTGCGCTGAAGTGGTATACTGGAAAAAAGAGAGGAATGATGGTGGGTCTCATAGATCTGGGATTTGGTGGAGGTGCATTCGCACTTTCACCGCTCATAAAGTATATAATAACAGAGACAAGCAATTTCAGATCCGGTTTTCTTTACATTGGTATTGCTCAGATCATAATCATACCGATCATGGGTCTTTTCTTCATATATCCTCCAGCGAACTTTCTCTCTCCAGACGAGCCAAAGGCCGGCAGCAAGATCAGGAAGAGGGTTAAAAAAGGCCCTGGCGAATACAGAGTTGCACAGATGGTCAAAACGTGGCAGTGGACGGTCATATACGTCTCATTCTTCCTTATTGTAGGGGCAGGACTTGCTGTTATTAGTCACCTTGTCCCAATAGGCGAGGCGAAGGGATACACTGTTGCCGCCTTCCTTGCAGTATTCCTGTTTCCATTTGCGAATGGATTTGGAAGGTTCGTTTCTGGAACAGTTTCTGATTTTCTCGGGAGACCTTTGTCCATGCTCATCTTTTTCTTCATTTCAGGGTTTTCTATGCTTGGTGCTGCCCTTGTGAGTGGTGCTGCTTATGCAACACTTTACATTGTGCTGATAATGCTGGCAGCATTTGGATGGGGACCTTTGTTTGCTCTTTATCCACCAACGGTTGGTGATTATTATGGAGCAAAGCATTCTGGCGCGAACTACGGTTTCACGTACACATCAAAGGCACTTGGTGGTCTCTTTGCAGGGTATGGCTTCTCCCTTATTCTTACACACTATCCGGGACACTTCTTCCTGATACCGCTGGTTATCGCATCGATAATGGCCATAGTTGCAGGATTAATGGGCTTATCTCTGAGACCTCCAAAGAAGATTATTCCGGGAGTAGAAGTTACGGAGCCTCCAGGAACCTCTTGATGAATGTAAAACAAAATTATTTTATAAATTTATAAATAAAATTTTATTTCATACATTTGTAAACTAACGGTTAATCCATCAGTATAACGCGGAAGTTGTAGAGCTAGGTTTTAGGCGAGTGGTTTATGCTAAACTCGCTTCATTGCTTGACAGGCACTCTTTTGATTTCTTCTATTCCATCAAAATCTGCATCATCGGTTATAATTTCGGATATGTTTCGCTCGATTGCACAGGGAAAGATGAATCGAATCTCGCGGTTTCAGACTGTACTTTTCACGGATAACTTGGCTTCTTCTAATTATCTCATCGTCTACTGGTATAAATCTTAGGAATGGAAAATTTAAAAACTTTCTGCCAATCTCAATAGAATCTGTTTTTCCTAAGGTTCGTTCTACAACATAGGAGACTTCGTCCCAAGTTAAGGTTGACGTATATGCTTGTATATCTTTTCCCTCTATTTGTGATAGTATATTTCTTGCTTTTTCAGACTCCTTAAAGTCATTGTAAAGAACTGGATATAAGAAAACGTCGGAGTCAATGTAAAAAGTTCCTTTCATATTGTTCCTCTATTATTTTCTCAATATCTACCTTCTTCGTGAGTTTTTTTGAATAAGTTGTGCAATAATAGTCCACGTACGTGACTGATTCGGGTTTAAGTTTCTTTATTATAACTGAATCATCAATTGTATCGACGATAACCTCAGAATATTCTTTTATTCCGATTTTATCTCGGATCTCTTTAGGTATGACCACCTGGCCTTTAGGTCCAACAGTTGTCTTCTTTTCCATCTTTATGTTATATGTATAACCTAAACAAATACATTACTTCTTTCTCACACTTGCACACATTTTAGTCAGATCGAAAGGTCGAGAAGGTATGAACTCTGGCCGGTCTTGTTCCCCCGGAAACATGCAAACTGCTCACCCTGTCGAAAGGTGTCTCAGTGTTAGTCACTTTTGAAACCTGCTCCAGAGTGAACAGGATTTTAATCAAAGTGGGACATTATTATTATTTCGAATGGGAGACCATGGATTTAGGCAAAAAAGGAATTTCTCTTTTCTAATGCCAGGGAGAAAACCCAACACGGAGTTCTCCATTGCGTTCAGTAAGCGCATCACAAGAGACTACAG